>JBEDHM010000228.1:0-7906 GCA_041174105.1 Cyanobacteriota bacterium
CAAAAAAGCCCAACAGGCTGTTGCTTTTTTCGGCGCCCGCCAGATACAGGGCCGCCTGGGCTAGCGGATAGAGGCCTTCGGGGAGGCCCACCCGTTCGAAGGCAGCCGCACAGGCTTCCACCACCACGATCGCCTGGGGATCCGCCAGGCCAATGTCTTCGCCGGCGGAGATCAGCATGCGCCGGAAGATGAAGCGTGGGTTTTCACCGGCTTCCACCATGCGCGCCAGCCAAAACAGGGCCGCATCTGGATCCGATCCCCGCAGCGATTTGATGAAGGCGCTGATCGTGTCGAAGTGGGCGTCGCCTTGCTTGTCGTAGAGCACCGCCCGCTGCTGAATCGATTCTTCGGCGATGGCCAGGTCAATGGCGATCTGGCCGTTGGCATCCGGCGGCGTGGTTTCAACCGCCAGCTCCAGGGCGTTGAGCAGGCTGCGGGCATCGCCGCCGGCCACATCGAGCAGGTGGTTGGCGGCGGTGTCGCTGATCGCGACCGAACGGTTGCCGTAGCCCACCTCGGGATCTTGAAGGGCACGCTCCAGCAATTGGCGCAGGTGGGGGCGCTCGAGGGGTTGGAGCCGAAACAGGCGCGAGCGGCTCACCAGCGCCTTGTTGACTTCAAAAAATGGGTTTTCGGTGGTGGCACCGATCAGCGTGACGGTGCCGTTCTCGACCCAGGGGAGCAGGGCGTCCTGTTGGGCACTGTTGAAACGGTGAACCTCATCAATGAACAAGGTGGTGCGCAGGCCATGGCGCTCGAGTCGCTCCTTGGCGGCGTCCACGGCTAGGCGCAGATCCTTCACGCCGGCCAACACGGCATTGAGGCTGCTGAAGTGGGCCCGGGTGGTGCCGGCAATGATCCGCGCCAGGGTGGTTTTGCCCACCCCTGGTGGTCCGTGCAGGATCAGGTTGCCGACCCGATCGGCGGCGATGGCCCGCCTCAGCAGGCGCCCTTCCCCCAGGATGCCTTCCTGGCCCACAAAGTCGTCGAGGGTTTTGGGACGCAGTCGATCGGCCAGGGGCGCCACCTTGGCCAGGGTCGTTTCGCGGTGGTGCCCAAACAGGTCACTCAAGGTCGCTCAAGCCCAGGGGCGCGATACCTCCATCATCGGGCCCCTGGCGATACGCTCCGCCCATGCCTCGCCCATGTGCCATCCCGCTGCAGGTTGCCCTGCTGCCTGCGCTGTTGATGGCGGGCTGCCAAGTCGGCCCGCAGACCGCCCAGCGCCTGCCGCGGGTGCAGAGCCAGGAGGT
Organism: Cyanobacteriota bacterium; assembly: GCA_041174105.1. Classification (GTDB taxonomy): domain Bacteria; phylum Cyanobacteriota; class Cyanobacteriia; order PCC-6307; family Cyanobiaceae; genus Cyanobium_A. Next base: position 1,254 of record JBEDHM010000228.1, read on the forward strand.
GGCGCCCGCCCGCTTCACCGACAGCATCGACACGGTGAGCACCCTGGAATCAGCCCAGGTGGTGCAGTTGGCGGCCCAGGTGAGCGGCCGAATCCTTCAGCTTTTGGTGCGCCAGGGGGATCCGGTGCGCCAGGGACAGGTGCTGTTGGTGCTGGACCAGGCCCAATTGCGCGCCGAAGTGGCCAGCCTGCGGGGGCAGATGCAAACCAGCAAGCTCAACTACGAGCGCTTCAACTATTTGGTGAAGCAGGGGGCGGCCAGCTCCCTACAGCGCGACGAATACCGCCAGGCGTTCATTGCCGCCCGTGAAACCCTGGCGGCCCGGCAGGCTGATTTGGCCTTCAAGGTGCTTCGCGCTCCCATTGCCGGCAGGGTGACCGATCTCAAGGTGAAGGCCGGCGATGTGATCCAAGCCGGCAATCCGATCACCACTTTGATTGGCAACAGTGCCCTGTTGGCACGGATCGATGTGCCGGCGACCGTTGCCGATCGGGTGAAGCCCGGTTTGCCGGTGCAGTTGCTGGATCCGATCAGCCTGACCCCCCTGGATGCCGGCGTGGTGGATTCGGTGGATCCGGGGGTGAACGTGGCCAGTCAATCGGTGCTGGTGAAGGCGGGATTCACCAAGACCAACGCCAATTTGCGCAATGGCCTGCGCGTGCGTACCCGCTTGATTCTGGGGAGCCATCAAGCCCTGGCGGTGCCGTTCACGGCCGTCAGCCAATTGGCGGGTCAGAGCTTTGTCTATGTGGTGGGACGTTTGCGGGATCTCGAGCAGCGCCCAGGTCGGGCCAACCTCGCTGACGCCCGCCGGTTGCCCCCCGGCACCCAGTTCGCGATTCAAACCCCGGTTCAACTGGGCCCCCTGCAGGGTGATCGCTATCCGGTGATAGCGGGGGTGCAGTCTGGCCAGCGGGTGATTGTGTCAGGGCTGTTGAATTTGCGCCATGGGGCACCGGTCAAGACCGTTCTCACCCGTTAAGTTGCGCCCAAACGATTAATGACTGTGGCGCGCCGCCCCGTTCTGGCCGACTCCCCTTGGGCCCATCCTTCCTTGGCTCGCAGCTCGGGTGGTCGGGTCCGGATGGCGGGTCTGCTCATCGGCCTGCCCGTGGTGGGGCTGATGTCTTTGGCGGGCTGTGGAGGGAAACCGCCTGAGCGGCCGCCGTTGGTGGTGAAATTCGAAACCATTGGCGACGGCCAGTTCAGCCCCTCGATTGAGGTGGTGAGTCGGCTGGAATCCACCACAAATGTGGCGATGAGGCCGGAGGCCGATGGCCGCGTGGTGAAGATTTTGGTGAGCCAGGGGCAACGGGTGAAGGCCGGTCAGCGCATCCTGGAACTCGATCATGTGCAGCAAAAAGCCACGCTCAACTCCAGCATTGCGGCTTCCCGCAAGGACAGGGTGAATGCTGAGCGCTATATCTTTTTGAACAATCAGGGTGCCGTTTCTACCCGTGATCGTGATTATTACGTGACGCAGGCAATTCAGAGCGCGGATCAGGTTCGTGCCGATGCCGCAAACTTGGGCTACAAGTATGTGACGGCTCCGATTGCCGGAGAAATCGGCGATCTCGATTCAGTCAAGCTTGGCGATTACGTCCGCCAGGGTCAGGCGATTACCGGCATTGTCGACAACTCCACCCTGTGGACCTTGATGGATGTGCCGGCCACCCAGGCTTCCAGCGTGAAGATGGGGCAGACGGTTTTGCTGCAGACCCAGGGCAACCCACCGGTGAATGGCAGTGGAAAAGTGGTGTTCATATCGCCCTACTTTGGCGTGAGTGGTAGTACATCATCGCCGAATACGGTTTTGGTGAAGGCGGAATTCCCCAATCTCACTGGCAAGCTGAAAACGGGCCAATTCGTTCGTAACCGCATCATTACCGGCAGTTCCCGCCAGCTCTCGGTGCCCGTACAGGCGGTGATGATGCAGGCCCAACAGCCATTTGTTTACCGCATTTTCCCCCTCTCGCAGGTGTTGCCCAAGATCAAGGCATCGACTCAAATACCACCGGCGCAAAAGCAGAAATTGGAAGCGCTTCCGCCCCAGACGCCGATCGTGGTCCAGACCTCCGTGCAACTTGGCCAACTCCAGAACAATCGCTATCCACTGCTGTCGGGGCTTCAGGCAGGCGATCGGATTGTGGTGAGCAACACGGCGCTCCTGCGAACGGGGATGCCTGTGGTCTTGGCTAAAGGGGCCAACTAGGAAACATCATGTCGCTCTCCGATAATTTCATTAAACGGCCCGTTCTCACGACCGTTTGCAGCATCCTGATCGTGCTGATGGGGATCATTGCGATCCCAAGTCTGCCGATTGAAAACCTGCCGAACATTGCTCCGCCGCTGATTCAGGTCACCGCTAACTACAGCGGCGCCAATTCGGTTGTCACTGAACAGGCGGTGACCAATCCTCTCGAGCAGCAGATCAACGGTGTGCCCGGGGCGGCCTACATCTCCTCCACCAGTTCGAACACGGGCCAGAGCATTATCCAGGTTTATTTCGACGAAGACACCGATATCAACATCGACCAGGTGAACGTCCAGAACCGCGTTTCCCTGGCGATGCCCCAGTTGCCGCAGCAGGTGTCTGCCACGGGTGTGTCGGTGATGCAGAGCACACCATCGATTCTTCTGGCCTATCAGGTCACCTCAACCGAGGGGCAATTTGATGCGCCCTATATCAATGGTCTGATTTATGAAGAGCTCTATTACCAGCTGGAACGGGTGCCGGGCGTTGCCCAGGTGAACCTGCTGGGCGGCAGCAATCCGGCCTTCTGGTTGTTTGTCGATCCCAACAAGCTCACGGCGAACCAATTGACGGCCGACCAGATCGTCAATGCTGTGAAGAGTCAGAACAGTATCGCCATTGGTGGTTTGGTGGGCGGCCCACCTGCTGGCGGCGATCAACTGTTTGCCTATCCGATTCTGGTAGCCGACAACGGAAACCTGCTGACGATTGAGCAGCTCAATGATCTGATTGTGGGCAAGTCGCCCCAAGGCAACTTGCTGAGGCTGCGGGATGTGGGGCAGGCCACCTATGGCTTCAACACCTTTGCCCAGCAGGCGGTGAGCTTCGATGGCTATCCCTCGATCACGATTGGCGTCTTCCAGACCCCAGAAAGTAACGCGCTGGATGTGTCGGAAGCCGTGGTGGCGGTGATGGACCAGTTCACCCAGACGGTGCCCCCGGGAATTTCCGTCAAGCAGATTTACAACATCGGTCAGTTCATTGAATCGGCCGTTGATGGCGTGACCGATGCCCTCGGACTCGCCATTGTGCTGGTGCTGGTGATTCTGTTTCTGTTCCTTCAGAACTGGCGCGCCACCGTGGTGCCCAGTTTGGCGATCCCCATCTCCCTGATCGGTACTTTCGCCTTCATCAAGGCTTTTGGCTTCTCAATCAACCAGCTCACCTTGCTGGGTCTGGTGTTGGCAACGGGCCTGGTGGTGGATGACGCGATCGTGGTAATCGAGGCGGTGTCGAAAAACCTCGAGCAGGGTATGCGGCCCCGTCAGGCGGCCATGCAATGCATGGGTGAGCTGATTGGGGCCTTGATCGCCACCTCGCTGGTCTTGATGGCCGTGTTTGTGCCGGTGGCCTTCTACCCAGGGGGTATCGGCATCATCTACAAACAATTCGCCCTCACGATCGCCTTCTCGATCGCCATTTCCACCTTTAACGCCCTCACCTTCTCGCCGATGATGTCGGCCCTGATTCTCAAATCAGAGCAGCCACCGAAGCCCAAAGGCTGGGGCTGGACCGTGGGCGGCGTGGGGGTGGGTTTGGCCTTCGGCCGATTCAGTGCTGCGTCCTTCGGGATTGGCTCCTATGTGTTCGGGGTGCTGGTGTTCGGTTTTGCAGGCAGCCGGCTTGCCCTGATCTTTGATCGCTTCAACATCTTTTTTGCTTGGCTCCAGGGCCGTTATGCCCAGCTGTTGCAGCTGTTGATCCGTCAACGCAAGTTGGTGTTGGCCGGCTTGGCGGGCGGCATTGTGCTCACCGTGCTGGCGTTTTCAGCCCTGCCCACGGCCTTCATCCCAGAGGAAGACCAGGGCTATGGCGTTGGGATCTTCCAGCTTCAAAACGGCGCTTCCCTCAGCCAGAGCCAACAAACCGGCCTGGAGGTGGCCAAGGTGCTCAAGGGGGAACCCGACATCGTGGCGGCTTCGGTGATCAGCGGCTACGGCTTCAACGGCTCCAGCCCCGATCAGGGTGTGTTCTTCTTCGGCCTGAAGCCCCTTGAGGAGCGCAGTGGCGCCGATCAGAAGGCGCCGGCCATTGTGGAGCGGCTCAACGCCAAACTTTCCAAGATCAGCAGTGGTCTTGCCGTTGCGGCCCAGCCCCCCGCGATCCCAGGCTTCTCAGCCCAAGGGGGCTTCTACTTCCAGTTCAACGACCTCAGCAACGGTTCCTACAGCTTTAACCAGCTGGATGACCTTGCCAAGCAGCTGGTTTCTGCGGGGAACGCTTCCGGAGAGTTCTCCAGTCTGTACACCCAGTTCATCCCGAGCGCCCCAGCCTTTGGTCTCAAGATCGATCGCTCGATCATGGGAGCGCTGAATATCGATTTCCAGCAGGCGATGCAGACGATCGCTGTGCTGGCTGGCGGTAACTACTCGGGCCTCACCTATGAAAATGGGCAGGTGCGCAATATCTATGTGCAGTCCGAAGCCCAGGGCCGCAGCAGCCTGGAGGATGTGCTCAGCTATTACGTGCACAACCGTGACAACAAACTCATTCAGGTGAGTGAATTTGCCTCCTCTGAGCTCACCAGTGCTCCGCCGGTGATCAGTCACTACAACCTCTTCCGCACCATTTTGGTGCAGGGTGCTGAGGCTGTTGGTAAGAGTTCTGGCCAGGCCCTCGCGGCCATCCAGCAGATCTTCAACCACCAGGATTTCAACAACATCGGCTACGCCTTCACCGGGCTGGCTGCCCTTCAGCTCTCGGCCGGTAGTGCCAGCGTTCTGGTGTTTGGGTTGGGCATCTTGATGGTTTATCTGGTGCTCTCGGCCCAATACGAGAGCTATGTGACACCGGTGATCATTTTGATGACTGTGCCCTTAGCGATGCTGGGCGCGCTGGTCTTTTTGGCCTTGCGTTCGATTGATCTCAACATCTACGCCCAGGTGGGCCTGGTCACCCTGATTGGTTTGGCGGCCAAAAATGGCATCCTCATCGTTGAGGTGGCTGAGCAACACATGGAGGCCGGGATGACCGCCACAGAAGCGGCCATCGCTGCAGCTGAGTCGCGGATGCGGCCCATCTTGATGACAGCCATTGCATCGCTGGCTGGCTTCCTGCCTCTTGTGGTTGCCACCACGGCAGGGGCCAATAGCCAGCAATCCCTCGGGACGGTGATCTTTGGCGGCCTCATGGTGGCCACGGTGCTGTCGCTGGGGGTGGTACCCCCCTTCTATGTGGTGATCAAGGGTCTTGAGCAGCGCTGGTTCCCGGAGCCCAAGGCAGAAGAAAGCCAGGCCTGAGCCAACTAGGTGATCACGGTCGGGCGCTCCATGCCTGTGCGGGTTTTGATCTCGGCGAGCTGATCGATGGCCGTGATCAAATCGGCCAGTGCCAGTTGGGGATCTTGGTTCAAGTTGCCACTGGGCGGCACATAGCTCTCCAGGTACACCCGCAGGGTGGCTCCCTGGGTGCCGGTGCCGGAGAGGCGCAGCACTACGCGGCTGCCGTCATCGAGGAGGAGCCGCAGGCCCTGGCCACTGCTGATCGATCCATCCACCGGATCGGTATAGCTGAAGTCATCGGCAGTGGTGATGCTGCGACCGGCAAAGCGCTCACCCACCAGCGACGGCTGCATCGCCTTGATCCGGTCGTAGAGGCCATGGGCGGCGTCCGAGGCGATGGCTTCGTAATCGTGGCGGGAGTAGTAATGGCGCCCGAAGCGATTCCAGTGGTTGGACATCACCTCCGCCACAGAGCACTGTTTGCGGGCCAGGATCTGGAGCCAGAACAGCACCGCCCAGAGCCCATCTTTTTCGCGAATGTGGTTGCTGCCGGTGCCAAAGCTTTCCTCACCGCAGAGGGTGATGCGGCCCGCATCGAGCAGGTTGCCGAAGAACTTCCAGCCCGTGGGTGTTTCAAAGCAGGCAAGCCCGAGCTCCTTGGCCACCACATCGGCCGCCGCACTGGTGGGCATCGAGCGGGCGACGCCTGCCAACCCGTCGGCATAACCCGGTGCCAGGGTGGCATTGGCGGTGAGCACCGCCAGGCTGTCGCTCGGGTTCACAAAACAGCGCTGCCCCAGGATCATGTTGCGATCCCCATCGCCATCGCAGGCGGCACCGAAGCGGTAGTGATCGCCCTGGAGCATGAGCTCGGCGAGGTCGTGGGCGTAGGTGAGGTTGGGATCGGGATGGCCGCCGCCAAAGTCTTCCAGGGGAATGCCGTTGCGCACGGTGCCCTGGGGTGCACCCAGCAGACCTTCAAAGATCCGGGTGGCATAGGGCCCGGTCACGGCGTGCATGGCGTCAAACGCCACGGGGAATTGGCCTTTCACTAGGGCCTGGATCTGGTCGAAATCGAACAGGCGCTGCATCAAGGCCAGGTAATCGTCGACCCCGTCGATCACCTCCACCTCCAGATCGCCAAGCGCGCTGCGGCCAGGAGCGGTGAGGTTCAGTTC
>JBEDHM010000229.1:0-6563 GCA_041174105.1 Cyanobacteriota bacterium
CCACTCACCCGCTCAATCGACGCGCCGGCGGCATTGAGCTTGGCCTCGAGGCCGGCGTAGCCACGGTCGAGGTATTCCAGACCCCGCACGGTGGTGATGCCCTCGGCCGCCAGGCCAGCCAGCACCATCGCAGCAGAGGCGCGCAGGTCGGTGCCTTGCAAGGGGGCGCCGCTGAGCCGGGCAACCCCCTCCACGAAGGCGGTGTTGCCTTGCATGCGAATGGCTGCTCCCATGCGCTGCAGCTCAGCCACGTGCTGGAGCCGATTTTCGAAGATGTTTTCGGTGATCACGCTGGTGCCGCGGGCCGTGGCCAGCAGGCTCATGAACGGCGCCTGCAAATCGGTGGGGAATCCCGGGAACGGTTGGGTGCGCAGGTCCACCGCATCGATGTGGCTGGCCTTGAGGGTGAGCCCAAGGCCGTCGTGTTCGATCGTGCAGCCCACTTCCTCGAGCTGGTGATCACGGCCCCCAGGTGCTCCGGGATCACCGGGGCAATCCGCAGGTGGGAGCGGGTGATGGCCGCGGCGAGCAGGAAGGTGCCCGCCTCAATCCGATCGGGAATCACGGCGTAATCGGCGCCGTGGAGTCGCTCCACGCCCACGATGGTGATGGTGGGGGTGCCAGCTCCGCGCACCCGGGCGCCCATGGCGAGCAGCAGGCCGGCCAGGTCAACCACCTCGGGCTCGAGGGCGGCGTTTTCAATCACGGTCTCGCCGTCGGCGAGGGCGGCCGCCATCATCAAGGTTTCGGTGGCGCCGACGCTGGGGCAGTCGAGGTGAATGCGGCCGCCGGTGAGGCGATGCCCCCGGCCTGGCACCACGGCGGTCACCACGCCATGTTCAATCGTGACCTGGGCGCCCAGGGCCTTGAGCCCCTTGACGTGCTCGACCACGGGTCGAGTGCCGATCTGGCAGCCCCCCGGCAGGGGCACCTTGGCCATGCCCATGCGGGCCAGCAGGGGGCCAATGCAGAAGAAGCTGGCCCGCAGGCTGTTCACCAGCTCGTAGGGAGCGGTGGAGTTGTTGATGGCACTGCCGTTGAGCTCGAGGCCATCGGCGCTGTGGCGCACCTGCCCCCCCAGGCTGCTGAGCATCTCGCCCATGGCGGTGATGTCGGTGAGCGGGGGCACATTGCGCAGCCGGATCGTGTCACGGGTGAGCAGGCAGGCCGCCATCAGCACGAGCGCCGAATTCTTGGCGCCACTCACGCTCAGTTCTCCCGAAAGCTTGCGGCCGCCGGCGATTTCCAGCTGGGGATTGAGAATGGTTTGAGATCGGACAGCAGTCAGGTTCATGGACGGCTGTCCCTCCTCTTAGGAGCGCATCTTGACAACAAATGGTGAGACCGTCTAGACGGCCGCCCCTCGAACTGGCTCGCGGCGGGCCCGGGCCGCTCGATGGCGTATGTTTTGGCGGTCGCCCCTGGCGGCAGCCACGCGGATGTGGCGGAATTGGTAGACGCGCTAGTTTCAGGTACTAGTGGCAGCAATGTCGTGGGAGTTCAAGTCTCCCCATCCGCACTTTTTTCTCAATGATCATCCTCAAGATTTCCAATGCCTCGGAGGTAATCGCCTCCAAAATGGGGAGGTTTCTTGAGAGTTTGACGCCCGACGGATTCGACCAGGCAACCCTGGAAGACATCCTCCTTAAGAAATTGATCGAAAACCTCCAGGCCGAAGGGTTGAAGGGGGAAGTGGCCTCTGTGAAGGGGCTGGATCTGGAGGGCAAGGAGATTGTGGTGCACGACCGCCTGCATGTGCGACGCCACGACAGCTTTTAGCCGGTGCCTCCGCTGGACTTTGGCGCTGAGCTGATCACCAGCCGGCGCAACCCGCTGGTGAAGCGTTTGCGGGAGCTCCATGGGGCCAAGGGGCGCCGGGAGCAGGGCCGCCTTCTGCTTGAAGGCACCCATCTGCTGCAGGAAGTGCTGCGCCTTGGGCTCGTGCCGGCGGAGATGGTGGTGACAGAGCGCTGGTTAGGAGGCCATGGAGATCTCATGGCGGCGCTGCCGGAGGGTGTGCGTTGTTATCGGGTAGCCGAAGCGGTGCTCGAGGCAGCGGCCTCCACCGCCCATCCCGATGGGGTGGTGCTCACCTTGGATGGCCAGGCACTGCCGGCGCCTAAGGGCGGGGCATCCAGTTTTGTGTTGGTGCTGGATGGGCTGCAGGATCCCGGCAACCTGGGCACCTTGATCCGAACGGCCTTGGCGGCCGGGGTGGAGGAGCTGTGGTTGGCGGAAGGGGCCGATCCCTACCAGCCCAAGGTGCTGCGGGCTTCCGCTGGGGCTGCCTTGGCCCTGCCGATCTCCCGGATGGATCGCCCGGCCCTGCAGCAGACCCTGGCTGCAGCGGCGGCCAGGGGCCTGCAGTTGGCGGCTGCGGTTCCCCCGGGCCTGGGAGGAACGGCTGCCCATCCGGTGCCCATGCCCTACTGGCAGCTCAATTGGCTCAAGCCCACGGCCTTGCTGCTGGGCCATGAAGGGGCGGGATTGGCGCCGGAGCTGCAGGCCCTGGCCAGCCATCGGATCACCGTGCCCCACAGCGCTGCGGTGGAATCCCTGAATGTGGCGGTTTCGGCGGCGCCCTTACTGCTGGAGCGGGTGCGGCAGCAAAGCCAGCGCGACGTCGGTGGGCCCTAACGGTTCTGCTGGTTTGCGGGGCCGGGAGCCACTGCGGGCTCGCGAAGGGGGAGAATGCCCGTCAAATCTTGCAGAGCAGCCCGGTGAGCGACGGCATGGTGTCTGATGGCAGCTTCGATTTCGATGTGATCGTGATCGGAGCCGGCTACGGCGGCTTCGATGCTGCCAAGCACGCCGCTGAGCACGGCCTCAAGGTGGCGATCGTGGAATCGCGCGACATGGGCGGCACCTGCGTGAACCGCGGCTGTGTGCCCTCGAAGGCGCTGCTGGCGGCGAGTGGTCGGGTGCGCGAATTGGCCGATGCCGAGCACCTCGCGGGCTTTGGCATCCATGCCGCCCCGGTGCGTTTTGAGCGCCAAAAAATTGCCGATCACGCCAACCAGTTGGTGGCCACGATCCGCACCAACCTCACCAAGACCCTGGAGCGGGCCGGCGCCACGATCCTGCTGGGGAAGGGGCGGCTTGAGGGGCCCCAACGGGTGGCCGTGCGCGAGGCCAGTGGGGTGGAGCGCATCTACGCAGCGCGTGATGTGATCATCGCCACCGGCTCCGATCCCTTCGTGCCGCCTGGGATTGAAACCGACGGCCGCACGGTGTTCACCAGTGATGAGGCGGTGAGCCTGGAGTGGCTACCCCGCTGGATCGCGATCATTGGCAGTGGATACATCGGGCTGGAATTTGCCGATGTGTACACGGCCTTGGGTTGCGAGGTCACGATGATCGAGGCCCTCGACAAGGTGATGCCCACCTTTGATCCCGACATCGCCAAGATTGCAGCGCGCAATTTGATTGACGGCCGCGATATCGACGCCCGCTCCGGCGTGCTGGCCCGCAAGATCACCCCTGGCTGCCCGGTGAAGATTGAGCTGGCCGACATGCAAACCAAGGAGTTGGTGGAAACCCTTGAGGTGGATGCGGTGCTCGTGGCCACCGGCCGGGTGCCGGTGAGCAAGGAGCTCAACCTGGCCTCGGTGGGAGTGGAAACGAACCGCGGGTTCATTCCGGTGGATGACCAGCTGCGGGTGCTTGCTGGCGGTCAGCCGGTGGCGAATCTTTGGGCCGTGGGCGATGTGACCGGCAAGATGATGCTGGCCCACACCGCTGCCGCCCAGGGCACCGTGGCGATCGACAACATCCTGGGGCACCCGCGCAGTATCGATTACCGCTCCATTCCGGCGGCCACCTTCACCCATCCGGAGATCAGTTCGGTGGGCCTCTCGGAAGCCGATGCCAAGGATCTGGCAGCCAAGGACGGCTTTGAGCTGGGGGTGGTGCGCAGTTATTTCAAGGCCAATTCCAAGGCTCTCGCTGAGCTCGAAAGTGATGGCCTGATGAAGTTGCTGTTCAACAAAGCCACCGGTGAAGTGTTGGGGGCCCACATCTATGGCCTCCACGCGGCGGATCTGATCCAGGAAATCGCCAATGCGGTGGCCCGCCGCCAAAGCGTGAAGCAGTTGGTGAACGAGGTGCACACCCACCCCACCTTGAGCGAGGTGGTGGAAGTGGCCTACAAACAAGCGGTGCAACAGGTGGCAGCTTGAGCATGGAGATTCGCCGCCGGCCGCCCAACCCCAAGGTGAAGGTGGCCCATTTGGAATACGCCATCCCCCACGAGGAGGGTGATCCGCGCCACATTCTCGAAAAGATTGTGTGGGAGAAGGATCGGGAAGTGGCGATCGCCCGGGAGCGGGTGCCCCTGGACACCCTCAAACAGCAGGTGGCCGAGCTGCCGTCCACCCGCGATTTTCGTGCGGCGCTGTTGGCGGCCTGTCGCAAGCCGGCGGTGATTGCCGAGATCAAAAAGGCCAGCCCCAGCAAGGGCGTGATCCGCGAAGACTTTGATCCGGTGGCCATTGCCCAGGGCTATGCGGCCGGCGGTGCTAGCTGCCTGTCGGTGCTCACCGATCGGCAGTTTTTCCAGGGCGGTTTTGAGGTGCTGGTGGAGGTGCGCCAGGCGGTGGAGCTGCCCCTGCTCTGCAAGGACTTCATCCTCAGTCCCTACCAGCTGTATCAGGCCCGCGCCGCCGGTGCGGATGCGGCCCTGCTGATCGCAGCGATCCTCAGCGACCAAGACATGGGCTATCTGCTCAAGGTGGCCAGGAGCCTGGGGTTGGCGGTGCTGGTGGAGGTGCACGACGCCGAGGAACTCGAGCGGGTGTTGGCCCTCGATGGGGTGGACCTGATCGGCATCAACAACCGGGATCTGGCCACGTTTGCCACCGATCTGGCCACCACCGAGCAACTCACCGAGCGCTACGGCGCGCAGATCCGTGCCAAAGGAGCCCTGTTGGTGAGTGAATCGGGCCTGTTCACCCGAAACGATCTGGACCGGGTGCAGGGCGCCGGAGCCGATGCGGTGCTGGTGGGCGAATCGCTGATGCGTCAGGCGGATGTGACCGCCGCCCTGGAGACCCTGATCGGGGGCTGAGGCGGGCGCACAAAAAAAGCCCCTGCGCAGGGCAGGGGCGAACAAGGAGCGAAATGCCAAGGCCTGCGGGGAGCAAACCTTGGCAAGCGCAGCTGGCTCAGACTTTGCGGGAGTAGAACTCCACCACCAGCAGTTCGTTGATTTCCAGGGCGACCCACTCGCGCTCGCACTTGCTGATCACCTTGGCGGTCAGCTTGTTCTTGTCGAGGTCGAGGTGGGGCGGGATGTTGGCCAGGCCAGGGAAGGCCAGGTTGCCCTCGGCCAGAGCCTTGCTCTGCTTGCGCTCGCGAATCGCGACCACATCACCGGCTTTGCACTGGTAGCTGGCGATGTCCACGACGCGGCCGTTCACGGTCACGTGGCCATGGTTCACCAGCTGACGGGCACCGGGCACGGTGGGGCCAAAGCCGAGGCGGAAGCAGACGTTGTCGAGCCTGTTTTCCAAAAGTTTGAGCAGGTTGGTTCCGGTGGAACCCTCCTGGGCACGGGCTTTCTTCACGTAGCGAACCAGCTGACGTTCGGAAATGCCGTAGTTGAAGCGAAGCTTTTGCTTCTCTTCGAGGCGGATGGCGTATTCGGAGCGCTTGCGACGGGCTTGGCCGTGCTGACCGGGGGGATAAGACCGTTTGGCGGCCTTACGGGTGAGACCGGGAAGGTCTCCCAAGCGCCGCGTAATCCTCAGACGAGGGCCGCGGTAACGAGACATGAAACGACTTCAAGGGACGGGATTGGACCGGTTGAACCAGTCCGCGGCGGAGCGGAATCGAGCATGCTGGGAGGAGTTCCCGCAGGTTCGAGCTGTGCTGCGCCAACGGTCGATCCTATCGGTTGGCCCCCGCAGCCTTGGAATGGCCGATGTTCCAGCTCCCTCTAGGGATCCTGCCTTCGTGGCCCAGGGGTGGTTCGGGGCTCTGCTGCTGGCCTTGATCAGCTTCTATCGCCAGTGGATCTCTCCCCTGCTGGGCCCCCGTTGTCGCTTCATCCCCAGCTGCAGCGCCTATGGCCTTGAGGCGGTAGCCCGCCATGGGGCCCTGCGCGGCAGCTGGCTCACCCTCAAACGCCTGTTGCGCTGCCATCCGTTCACGCCTTGCGGCTGCGACCCGGTGCCCGATTGATGGCTGATCCAGTGGTGCCAGATGGGGCCTCAAGGCAGTTGCTGCTGTTCACCCGTCAGGGGTGCTGCCTGTGTGAGGGCTTGGAGGAAAAACTGCGGGCTTTGAATCCGCCGCCCCAGATCCAGCTCCTGGACGTGGATGCCGATCCGGCCCTGCAGGCCCGCTATGGCCTGGAGGTGCCGGTGTTGGCTATTGCAGTGGCGCCCGGGGCTGGCCCCACCGCTGCGACCAGCCAGGCCCAGGGCTCCTGGCACGAGCTGCCTCGGGTGCCGCCCCGGCTCAGCGGAGATGGGCTGGCGGTTTGGTTGCAGAAGAACGGTTTTCCTGGCCAGCACGCTTAGAAAGGCGCCACGTTGTTGGACTGGGTATGGCCCTGATGCTCC
>JBEDHM010000230.1:0-3122 GCA_041174105.1 Cyanobacteriota bacterium
CCGTTGGGATCGAGGCCATCGAGGTGGGGGGCCACCAGCGCTTTGATCTCAGAAAAGCGCTGCTGCAGCTGCGGAATCAGGCTTCTGCGCTGGCGGTCAGAGGCTGCTTGAAAGCGATCCAGCAGCGATTGGGGAGTGGCGGTGGCGGTGACCGGAGGTCCGGAGAGCATGGAGGGACCGAGCACGGGCGGACCTGGCGCAGCCCACTATGTCAGGAGCGCTCCAGGATCTGTGATCGGAGCCAGCCGATGGGTGGCATCAGGCGGCTAACCGTCGTCTGGGGGAGCCACCCCTAGGATTCCTTTTTTCCCCGTTGCCATGGGCGCTGCCATTCAGTTCTTCCAGGGTGTGGATGAACCGGTTGTGCCCGATATCCGGATGACCCGCTCCAGGGACGGTCGCACCGGCCAGGCAATTTTCGTGTTTGAGCAGCCCGTGGCCCTGTCGCCCGAAAGCATCGGCGACATCGGTGGGATGTACATGTTGGATGAGGAGGGCCAACTGGTGACCCGCGAGGTCAATGCCCGTTTCGTGAACGGGAAGCCGGCAGCCCTCGAAGCCACCTACACCTGGAAAACGACAGCCGATTTCGAGCGCTTCATGCGCTTTGCCCAGCGTTACGCCGACAGCCACGATTTGGGCTTCTCGGGCCAGCAGGGGGACAGCCAGCAGTCCGACGATCAGCCGGAGGCCAACGAGGACTGAAGCCTTGAAATTCGGCAATTGGCTGGGCCTTTTGGCGCTGATTTCAGCTGCCTTGGTGTTGTGGAGCCTGCGCCACAGCCTGATCATCCTCTTTGCCGCCCTGGTGCTGGCGATGGCGCTCTGCACCCTGGTCGGTTGGGTGCGCGAGCGCCTTGGTTGCTCCAGGCCACTGGCCTTGGGCCTGAGCCTGCTCTTGGTGTTGGTTGTGGTGGGGGTGATCGCCACCGCGGTGATTCCCCCCTTTGTGGGTGAATTCAGCCAGCTCCTGGGCAAGCTCCCCGTTGCATTGGGCACCTTGATCCAGCTACTGCGCGATGCGATGGCTGGAGCGAGCCAGATGCTCTATGGCCAGCGCGATGGGGCGCTCCACTGGCTGCAGGTGGGATGGGGCAAGGACCTCGGCAGCAACCTGAGCAGCAATATCGGCCGTGATCTGGGCAGCAATCTGGGCAGCAGCGCCATGGGGCTGCTGGGGTTTGCCAGTGGGGTTGGCACCGGCCTGTTGCAGACCCTGTTCGTGGTGGCCATGGCCTTGATGGTGGCCCTGCAACCCATGGCCTATCGCGATGTGGCCGTCTTGCTGGTGCCCTCGTTCTACCGGCGGCGCTTTCGAACGGTGCTGATGCATTGCAGCGACGCACTCAGCGCCTGGATGGTGGGGGTGTTGATCAGTTCCCTCTGCGTTGGCACCCTGGCGGCCATTGGCCTCAGCCTGCTTGGGGTGAAGCTGGTGGCGGCCAATGCCCTGCTGGCAGGACTGCTCAACATCATTCCCAATCTGGGGCCCACCCTGAGCACGGTGTTCCCGATGGCGGTGGCCCTACTGGATGCGCCCTGGAAAGCCTTGGCCGTGTTGGCTCTTTATGTGGCGGTGCAGAACCTCGAGAGCTACGTGATCACGCCTTCGGTGATGCACCACCAGCTGCAGTTACTGCCTGGTCTCACCTTGGCGGCCCAATTGCTGTTCACCGTGGTGTTTGGCCCGTTGGGCTTGCTATTGGCCCTGCCCCTGGCGGTGTGCCTGCAGGTGCTCGTGCGGGAGGTGCTGATCCACGACATCCTGGACCCATGGAAACAACAACGGCTCAGCCCCTGATTGCGCGATGAACGCCCGCACCTTGTTGGGGATTGTGGCCCTGGTGGTGGTGGGGCTCCTGGCCTGGGAACTGCGCTGGGTGCTGCTGGTGTTGTTTGGCGCGATCGTGTTGGCGGTGGCCCTTGATGTGCCGATCACCCTGTTGCGCCGTCTCACCCCCCTCAACCGGCCATCGGCCCTGCTGGTGGTGCTCACGGCCCTGGTGTTGATCGGCGGCTGGATCGCCCAGCTGTTGTTACCGGAACTGGTGCAGCAAATTCACCAGTTCTCCACCCTGATTCCGGCGGTGTTTGACCGGTTGATGGGGTTGTTGGCCCAGGTGGACTGGATCTCGAATCTGCAAAACCAGTTGCTGCAGCCCGGCACCTTGGAGCGCCTCCAGCCTGTGGGCAGCCAGCTGTTGGGGTTCGCAGGCGGTGCCGCCAACTCCACCCTCCAACTGGTGCTGATGGCCCTGTTGGCGATTTTGCTGGCCCTGGATCCCCGCAGCCACCAGAACATCGTGATTGCGCTGACCCCCCAGCGCTGGCGGGATCACTCCAAGCGGGTGCTGGGCGAATGCCGCCAGGCCCTGGGTGGCTGGCTGGCTGGCATGACCCTTTCGGCCGTGAGTGTCTTCATCCTCACCTGGGCGGGCCTGGCTTTGCTGAAAGTGCCCTTGGCCCTGTTGAGCGGTTTGGTGTGCGGGCTGCTCACCTTCGTGCCCACGATTGGCCCCAGTGCGGCCACCTTGCTGCCGATGGCCGTGGCATTGCTGGTGTCACCCGCCACCGTGCTGCAGGTGTTGGTGTTGCGACTGGTGCTTCAAAACGTGGAGGCTTTTTTGATCACGCCCTTGCTGCTGAGCCGCACGGTGAACCTGCTCCCCACCGTGTCCCTGATGGCCCAGTTATGCCTCGGTGCCCTGCTGGGTCTGCCTGGGGTGTTGCTGGCGTTGCCGCTCGTGGTGGTGTTGCAGGTGATCTGTGAAGAGCTGCTGGTGAAGGCTGTGATGGATCGGTGGGTTTAACCGCCTCGTTGTCCGGCGTTACCGGCGTTACTCCGCGTTGTCACGACGCAGCCAGGGGGGCACCAGCACCAACACGGCAATGGCCAAGGGGTGGTTGACCAGGGTCGCGAGCAAACTCGTCAGCGTGAAATGGTCGAGTAGCAACTGGATCTCGACCCGCAAATCCAGCAACGCCAACACCAACAGCAGCACTGGCACGCCTAGGCCGCGTTTGTGCCGGTGGCTGGGCAAGGCGGCCAAGGCTCAGCGCCGTGGGCGCGAAAGCACCGGCAACAGGGTGGGAGCTACACCAATGCTCGACCAACTGCCAAC
>JBEDHM010000231.1:0-6563 GCA_041174105.1 Cyanobacteriota bacterium
AGCTCCCACGACACCTTGCTGACGCAACCAATTGAAAAGCAGATGGCCCCACTGCCGAACAGGCTCCAGCCATGGCCGTGGAGGCTGAAATCATCGGCAATCATCAAGCGAAGGGCCGCCAGATTCACCACCGCTGAAGCGGCCCATGGGCCGTAAACCCAGGCCAGGAAAAAGCGGGGCAGCGCTTGGGGCATGCCGGATCAACCGGTCAGGAGCTCCAGCATGTCAGCTAACTCCGGCTTGTCGAGGTTGGGGAGGCCGCAGCTGCAGCTGGCCAAGGTCAGGCGCTGCCAACTGGGGTGATCGGGGCCATGATCGGTCCATGCTGGCTGTGATCTGGCCATGACTGCAGCACCAGGTTTGAGCTCTCCGCTGGGAGCCACCCCACGGGATGGAGGGGTGAATTTCAGCCTCTATGCCAAAGATGCGACGGCAGTGGAGCTTTGCCTGTTTGACAGTGCTTTAGCGCCAGAGCCTGCCCAGGTTGTTGTGCTGGAGGGAGAGCGTTATCGCACCTATCACTACTGGCATTGTTTTGTTGAAGGGATTGGTCCGGGCCAGGTGTATGGCTACCGGGTGCATGGCCCATGGGATCCGGCCAACGGTGAGCGTTTTGATTCCCAGAATTTGCTCATCGATCCCTATGGCTTGGCCCTGGTGATGCCGCCGGGTTATCGCCGTGAGCCCAGTCAGCCCAGTGCTGTGGCCATGCGAAGTGTGGTGGTGGATCCCGATGTCTACGACTGGGAAGGTGATCAGCCGCTCAAACGCCCAAGTCGCGATACGGTGATTTATGAGCTGCATGTGCGCGGCTTTACGGCAGACCCGAGCTCTGGCGTTGACGCCCACAAGGCGGGCACCTATACGGGCTTGATTGAAAAAATTCCCTATCTCAAGGCCTTGGGTGTCACGGCGGTGGAGTTGCTGCCGGTGTTTCAGTTTGACCCCTTGGATGCACCGGGAGGCAGGCCGAATTACTGGGGCTATCAGCCCATTTCCTTTTTTGTACCCCACCATGGCTACAGCTCGCGCCCTGATCCGATGGGGCCCCTCGACGAGTTTCGCGATCTGGTGAAAGCCCTGCATCGCGCTGGCCTTGAGGTGATTCTCGATGTGGTGTTCAACCACACCGCTGAGGGGGGAGCGGATGGCCCCACTTTTTGTTATCGCGGTATTGCTAATTCCGATTATTATTTGCTAGATGATGATCAAAGTCAGTACGCTGATTATACCGGCTGTTTCAACACCCTGAATGCCAATAATCCCGTGGTGCGTCGCCTGATTCGCCATAGCTTGCGCTACTGGGTTGAACACATGCATGTGGATGGATTCCGCTTTGATTTGGCATCCGTGCTCTCCCGTGATGAACATGGCCAACCATCGCCTTTGCCGCCCATCCTTTGGGATATTGATACGGATCCCGTTCTGGCGGGCACAAAATTGATCGCTGAAGCCTGGGATGCGGCTGGCTTGTATCAGGTGGGCAGTTTCGTGGCCGATAACTGGCAGGAATGGAATGGCCGCTTTCGTGATGACGTGCGTCATTTTCTCAAGGGCGATGCGGGCATGGTGCCCAAGGTCACCCAGCGTTTGATTGGTAGCCCTGATATTTATGGCTATGAAAATAGGGCGGCTGAAGCCAGTGTGAATTTCATCAGCTGCCATGACGGCTTCACCTTGGCTGATCTTGTGGCCTATGACGGCAAGCACAATGAAGCCAATGGTGAGAATAATCGAGACGGGAGTGATGATAATGCCAGTTGGAATTGTGGCGTTGAGGGCCCAACAGATCATCCTGATGTGTTGGCGCTGCGACTGCGCCAAC
Source organism: Cyanobacteriota bacterium (assembly GCA_041174105.1). Taxonomy (GTDB): domain Bacteria; phylum Cyanobacteriota; class Cyanobacteriia; order PCC-6307; family Cyanobiaceae; genus Cyanobium_A. The sequence goes on from JBEDHM010000231.1 coordinate 1,826, forward strand.
GGCGTAATTTCTTGACCCTTCTTCTGTTGTCGTCAGGTACTCCCATGATTGGGATGGGCGACGAGATTGGGCGAACCCAGCAAGGCAATAACAACGCCTATTGCCAAGACAATGCCCTCAGCTGGATGGATTGGCAGTTGGTGGATGCGGCCACGGATCTCCGCCGTTTTGTGGCCCAACTGATTGCCTATCGGATGCGTCGTGATGTGGTGCTGGATCATGACGACTTCACCCTGAACCAGCTGCTCAGTCAAGCCCAGGTGGTGTGGCATGGGGTGGAGCTGAACCAACCGGATTGGAGCGATGATTCCCGCTCCTTTGCTCTCACATTGACCAGTGTTTGCAGTCGGTTTCGTTTGCACATGATGGCCAATGCCTGGTGGAAACCCTTGACCTTTGCCGTGCCTGAGCCCGGTGATCACTTCCATCCTTGGCGCTGTTGGATCGACACCGCACGCCCCAGTCCGGAGGATTGCTTCGCCTGGGACGACAGCGCCCCCCTGCTGGAGGGGCCTTGCCAAGTGATGGAGCGTTCGATCAGGGTTTTATGCACCGAAAGCAACCTTGCCTCAGGCTCTTAGGGCTATTGCGGCCGCCTGATCCAGCGCAGGATGTGATCTTGGTGAAAACTAACCACTATGTAGCCAAGGGCTAGGATGTTGGGGCGAATCCACGTGTAGGCATAGCGGTAGGCCATCAGTGAAGTGAGGAAGAAAGCCGCAAATAGGAGGCAGCGTGCCTGCGCAGATTGTCTGCAGAGTTTGAGCACGGCCCGATCACCTTGGGCGCCATTGATGCGGGCAAGGAGAGTCAGCAGGCCGTAGCTGATGGCTGCTGAAAGAAACACAAAGAAGGCCGTAGAGCGCATCTTCAGGTAAGAGAGGCTTGGGGCCGTAAGCGAGAGGAGTTCGTGCCCTTGGGCGTTGATGAGAAAGATCGCGTATGCCGGTGTAACCGAGATCACTACAAGAATGAGGGCGGTGATGTGGCCATGAACCCGATGGGGTGGGTTGCTTGATGCCAATAAAATAGTTTTGTGGAAGCACCAAACTTCGTAGAGGACTAAAAATATTACGATGTAATCAATGATATTGATTGTGAAGACAAAGGCTTCATTGCCGAAGTATTCCGGGTGAGTGGTGTACTGAATGGCAATTTCTTTGAGCGTCTTTGGTAAGTTGAAGATCATCAGGGTCATGGAGATGCCATAGACCGCATCGATCAGGCCCAGCCACTGGCCTGGGTTGTGGCCGCCCACATGCCGAAAGGGGAGCATGGTCTTGAGTGGGGTAACGCGCCTTCGCTGTCAGTTTGTCAGTTCTTCCAGGTATCCGCTGAAGATCGGCCTTTTTGTGGCTACCTTTTGCCCAATCGTTTCCGTGCTTGCACGCCAAATCCATGAGCAACAGCAACCCCCTTGCCGGCCAGGCTCTCTCCAGCTTTCTCCAGGGCAAGGTGGCGATCGTGACCGGAGGCAACAGCGGCATTGGCAAATCGATTGTCCAATGCCTGGCTGAACTTGGCGCCCGGGTGGTGATTGACTACCGCTCCCATCCGGAGGCCACCGAGGCCCTTGAGCAGGAAATTGGCTCCTACGGCGGCTCCAGTCTTGGGGTTCAGGCTGATGTAGGGAAGCTTGAAGATCTCCAGCGGCTGGTCGACACGGCGGTTCAGACCTACGGCAGGCTCGATGTGATGGTGAACAACGCCGGCATCGAAACCCGAACCTCGATCCTCGACACCACCCCCGATGACTTTGACAAGGTGCTGAACGTGAACCTGCGGGGGGTGTTCTTTGCGACCCAGTACGCAGCCAAACAGATGATTGCCCAGGGTAGTGGTGGCCGGATCATCAACATTTCCTCCGTGCATGAGGACTGGCCCATGCCCAATAACACCCCCTACTGCGTGGCCAAGGGGGGGGTGCGCATGCTCACCCGCACGGCTGGGGTGGAATTGGCATCAAAGGGAGTCACGATCGTGAACGTGGGGCCCGGGGCCGTGGCAACCCCGATCAATGACTCCACCATGAACAATCCGGAGTTGTTGGCCAAGCTCAACGCTGCGATTCCGATGGGTCGGATGGCCCAACCTGAGGAAATTGCCAGGGTGGTGGGTTTCTTGGCGAGCGATGCTGCCAGTTACATCACGGCCACCTCGATCTTTGCCGATGGCGGCATCATGCAAAGCAGCCCCGGGCTCTAGCGCTTCGTGAGGATCACCCAAGAACAGCTGCAACGGTTGCGTCATCGCCACCGGGGTTATCGGATCACCCTGGCCACTGAAGTGCTGTTGTTGCTGCTGTTGCCCTTGGCCCAAGCGCAGCCTTGGCTGCTCTCGGCCCTGCTTGTGCTGTTGGCGGTGGTTCTGATTGTCTTTGTGAGTCGTTATTCCCCGCTGCTGAAAACACGGCCCCTGATCTATGCCCTGGGTGGGCTCGCGATTGGTCTTGAAATTGTGTGGCATGTGGCCCTGAAGCAGGACCCTGCCCTGGGACGCATGCTCACAGTGCCCCATGTGTTTGTGTGGTTGCTGTTCCTGTTTGTGGGCGTGTTTCGCAAGGTGAAAACCCTTGTGCGCGAACCCTATGTGACGGTGGCAGTGGTGCTGGGTGCTGCTTCTGGCTATCTGCTGATTGGCTTGGCGGGTGGGCTTTTATTAACGGCCCTTTGGGCCGTCCAACCCGCCGCTTTCAACCTGGCCTCCCTGCCCCACGGGCTCGCCGGCAACTCAATTGATTTATCGATGTCCCCCGCCTTGATTGCGGCCTCCTTCACGATGCTCACCACCGTGGGCACCAATGTGCTCAATACCGGCAATGTGGCTGGTCAGGTGGTGACGATTGTGATCACGGTGCTGGGCCAGTTGTATGTGGCGATTTTGATTGCCCTGATCCTGGGCCGTTTCCATCGCCGCCACTCCTAGGCCATGCAACCACGCCATCGTTTTTATCGCCATCTGTTTTTGCTCTCGGTGGGGGTGATGGTGCTGATTGCGCTCCCCTATCCGGTGCGGAGGTTGTCGGTGTTGTGTTCGAGCGTGCTCATCCTGCTGCTCACTCGGGCGCTCGGAAGCCCCTTGAATCCAGGCCAGCACAAGCGTCGATGGCCCGATACCCTCTACCGCCTGATCGGCCTTGCTGCCTTTGGCTTCCAGGTGGTTTGGTTGCTCAGCCCCTTCCGTGGGCAGTGGTCCAGCGGGGTGCCCGTGATGGTGCTGTTGACCCTGTTCGTGTTCTGGAGCCTCAGAAGGCTGTTGATTTGTCTGGCCCGTGAAACCGTGATTAACGGCCAAGTGCTCACGGGTGCGGTGGCCGGTTATCTGCTGCTTGGGATCACAGGTGGTTTGCTTTTTTCAGTGCTGGAGACGGTGGCTCCTGGCAGCTTCGTCAATGCAGCCCGTGATCACCAGTCGCTGGCGATTGCCGTGCTTCCCCAGCATCCAGGCCAGCTGGCTGTCTGGACGTTTGATCTTTCGAGGATTTATTACTTCGCCTTTGTGAGCCTCACAACAGTCGGCTTTGGCGACATCGTGCCAGCAACGCCTCCTGCCCAGATGGCCAGCGTGGCCTTGAGCATTTCAGGCCCTATTTATCTAGCCGTGGTCATGGGGTTGTTGATCAGCCGCCATACCCTGCAGGCAGAAAGTCGGGAGGAACGCCACCAAAGCCTTCGCGATTAGCTAGGCGCTTGGAGATCGCTGGGCAGTGCCACCTCATCAAGCCCCACATCCACATTCAGATGCTGGTTGGGGTGTCCCGTGATCAGCAGCGAGCCCCGCTCCCGGGTGGCAATGGCCCAGAGCCACTTGGCCAGCAGGCTTATCCGGTTCTCGTTGGCCGGCATGAACGCCAGGTGGGCGAGTCCCCAGAGGATCCAGCCGATCAACCCGGACACCCGCAGCCCGCGAAAATCGGCTACGGCATGGAGGGGACCCAGCACGGCCATGCTGCCGAAATCAAACCAGGCAAAGGGTTTGTGGGTTTCGTTTTGGAGCTTGGCCACGATGTCGGTGGCCACCCAGCCCCCCATTTGCACGGCAGGTCCCGCCATGCCAGGCAGGGGTTTGCCATCGGCGGTGTGGCTGTAGGAGCACAGATCTCCAATGACCCGGATTTCGGGGTGGTTGGGGATCGAGAAATCCGGTTCCACTACCACCCGGCCGCCTTTATCGACCATGCAGCCGGTGGCATCGCCCAGCACCTTGCCCAGGTGGGAGGCCCGTACGCCGGCGGTCCAGCAGATGGTGGCGGCTTCCAGGGTTTGGCTGCCCTCCGCGGTGGTCACGACCACCTGGCCCTCGCTGATCTGTTGAACCCGGGCCCCAAGTAGCAGGTGGATGCCCGCAGAGGTGAAATAGCTTTCGGCCGCCTTGGAGAGGGTGGGGTTCATGGCCCGCAGCACCCGATCACCCGGATCCACCAGGGTGACGTTGCATTGGTTGGGATCGAGTTGCTTGAAATCGCGCTCGAGGGTGTGGCGCATCAATTCATTGAGGGATCCGGCCAGTTCGCAACCGCTAGGGCCTCCCCCCACCACCACCACCGATTGCAGGAACCGGCGTTGGCTGGGATCGGGTGTCTGCTCTGCCTCCTCGAGGGCTGAGAGCACCCGGCGACGGATTTCGTCGGCATGCTCGAGGATCTTCATCGGTGGCGCCAGCGAGCGCCACTCCGCGGGGCCGCAGGAGCCGCTGCCAGACCCGGCGGCCAGGATCAGATGGGCGTAGGCGTAGCGCC
>JBEDHM010000232.1:0-2570 GCA_041174105.1 Cyanobacteriota bacterium
AATTTGTTGGGCGCGCTGGTGAACGGCAGGCCAACCCGCTCGCAAAGGCGGGCTGCCACCGCTTCGCCATAGCCCTTGGGGGCATTGAGGCCCGTGCCCACGGCGGTGCCGCCAATCGCCAGTTCGTAGACCTGGGGCAGGGTGTGGCGAAGGCTTTGCAGCCCCATCTGCAGCTGGGCCACATAACCACCGAATTCCTGCCCCAACGTGAGGGGCACCGCATCCTGGAGGTGGGTGCGGCCAATCTTGATCACCTTGGAAAACGCCTCACCCTTTTCGGCAAGCGCTTCGATCAGGGCCTCCACGGCGGGGATCAGCTGCCGTTCCAGTTCGATGGCAACGGCGATGTGCAAAGCCGCTGGAAAGGTGTCGTTGCTGGATTGACTGAGGTTGACGTGGTCGTTGGGGTGGATGGGGCTCTTGCTGCCCAGGACCCCACCGGTGGCTTCGATGGCCCGGTTGGCAATCACCTCATTCACGTTCATGTTGGTTTGGGTGCCCGAGCCGGTCTGCCAGACCTTCAGCGGGAACTCGGCGTCGAGGGAGCCGGCGGCCACCTCCTCGGCAGCAGCAACGATCAGCGCCGCCAGCTCGGGGCTGAGTTTGCCCTTGGCGGCATTCACCTCAGCGCAGGCGGCTTTGAGCTGTCCAAAGGCATGGATCACGGCCAGCGGCATGGCCTGGCCGAATGGGAAAAAGTGAATCGAACGCTGGGTCTGGGCCCCCCAGTAATGCGCTGAGGGCACCGCAATGGCCCCAAGGCTGTCCGTTTCAATCCGGCTGTCGGTCTCGATCCGGTTGTTGGGCTCTTGCTCGGCCATCAGCGGCTCACGACCTCCGCGTTGAGTTCGTTGAAGCTCACCATGGTGCTGTTGGTGCCCCCGTCGGGCAGGGCTAGGCCGGTGGCCTTGCTGAGGGCGGCGTTGATGCGATCCACATCCACCGGGCCGCTGGCATCGAACACCACCTTGCCTTCGGTGTTGAACACCACCACCTGGGGGGTGAGTCCGCTCCAATAGGTGGCCGGATCCGTTGGGCCAGTGGTTGCTCTGTTTTGGAGGGGATCGGTCACCAGGGGGATCAGCTCGATGGCATTGCCCCACAGCCGTTGCAATTCGGAAACCACAGGCGAAAATTGTTTGCTGGCGGCGTCGTCATCGAGGTAATAGATCACCGCGGCCGGACGGTGATCGGCAAGCGCTTGGGCCAGGCTGCTGCGGGGGGGCACCAGGGAGCCATTGCCCGCGTAGAGGGCGTAGATGTTGCCGTCGTAGGAGTTGGTGGTGAGGGCCGCAGTGGCCGGTGGCACCCCCCAGACCCCCAGGGTGAGTCCCAGGGCCGCGACGGCAACCAACAGTGCACCGATCAGCGCTCGGAACGGGCCAGTTGGGCGCAGCGGGCTCAGCGGCACGGCATAGGGGGGCAGGGTGGCGCCATTGTGGCCCTTAGCCCCGGCTCAGGCTGCGGCCCAGACCCTGGCGGATACCCCGTCCCACCAGCCCAATCGAGCGGCCCACCACCTGGGTGAGCAACACCACCAGCAGATCACCAAGCCCCTTCAGCAGGCTGTGCAGCTGGGGTGCCAGCGCATCCCGCGTCTCCAGGGCGAGGGTCACCAGTTGTTGGCTCCAGCTGAGTTGACGCAGTTCCCCATCCCGGGGTTCGGTGAGGCTGGTGGTGGTGATGGCACCGTCCTGGAGAGAGAACAGCGAACGGCGGCTTTCGTAGAGGGCGATCGGCCGCTCCACCCAGTTGCTCCAGCGCTGCTGGGCGTTGAGCTGGTTGCGCAGGCGCTCGAGGTTGCGGGTGGCGAGGAGATCGTCCGTCAGCAGGTAGCGGCGCAGTTCGGGCCAGTCAGCGCAGCAGGCCAACACGTCACTGCTGATGGCCTCCGCCGTGCGCACGAGCCAGTTGCTGAGGAGGCGTTCCAGGTGCAACACAGCCCGGGGTTCATCGACCGGCGCCAACACCCCATCCACCAACAGCGGCTGGCCATGCACCAGGGCCACCAGCATCGGTTGGGGATCGGGCAGTTCGGGATCGTTGCTGACCCATTCGCTCGCCTGCTGCAGCGTGTCTGCCACCGACTGGAGTTCACCGTCGCGGGGCAACTGCACGTAGCTGCTCACGGTGGTTCGTAGGGCCTGCTGGCGCAGTTCCAGCTGGCGCTGGTCCCAGCGCTCCTGCAGGGCCTTGCCCTGGAGCTGTTCCTGCGCCAGTAACTGGCGCAGCCGATCACATTCCGCCAACAGGGCCTGCAGCAGATCGGTGCGGCGATCGGGATTGAGTCCTTCGAGGGCCAGCAGCTGACCGCATTCATTCGCCAGGCCTGCCTCGATGGCCCTCTCTAGGCGCTCGCGCAGGGTGTGCCAGATGCCCTCGGCCGTGGGCTTGGGGAGGCTCAGTTGGGTGCCCATCTGGGCGATGGCCCTGGGCCGGGCCCGGACGGAGCGGGGGCCACCCTGCAGCGGGCTCGGCCCCCAGAGCAGCGCCAGGCCGTGCCGTGCAGCTTGCCGGTCGCGCAGCCGCCCCGCGGTGATCCCCGGGGGGAGGAGGGGGCTGGGGGCGGG
>JBEDHM010000233.1:0-4226 GCA_041174105.1 Cyanobacteriota bacterium
TTCCAGTCCAGCGGGCTCCCCAGGCTTGGGGTTGGAGGTTGGGGCGGATGCGCTTTCAAGCACCGTGATCGGCCCGTAGTCGCGGGTCCAGGTGTCCTTGGCGGGGCTCTCGATCAGCCGCAGCCGCTCGCTTTGGCCCTTGCTCGCGAGCTGGTGCTGCAGGGGCGAAAGCGCTGCGCTGGTGTCTGCGGGGTGATCGGTGAGCAGCAGCAGGGGCGCATGGCGCACCACGGCCGCGCACAGCTCTCGGTAGCAGTGGCGCACGGCCTGCAGATAGGGCGCCCAATCCCCATCGGAGCGGGGCCAGGCCATCAGCACGGCCCCCTGGGGTTCCCATTCAGCGGGTAGGCGCCGGCTTGCGTTCACGGATGGCCCCGTGCTCACATCCCGGTGATGCAGTAGCCAGCGTCCACGTAGATCACCTGGCCGGTAATGCCGGAGCTCAGGGGGCTGGCGAGGAAGGCGGCGGTGGAGCCCACTTCTTCTTGGGTGACGGTGCGGTGCAGGGGGGCTTTCTCTTCCACGTTGTGGATCATGTCGAGGATGCCACCGATGGCGCTGCTGGCCAGGGTGCGAATCGGACCGGCGCTGATCGCGTTCACGCGCACCTGTTTTTCGGCGCCCAGCTCGGCGGCCAGGTAGCGCACGGAAGCTTCGAGCGCTGCCTTGGCCACGCCCATCACGTTGTAGTTGGGGATCGCCCGCTCAGCGCCCAGATAGCTGAGGGTGATCACACTGGCGCCCTCATTGAAGAGGGGCTTGGCGTAGCGGCACAGGGGCGCGAGCGAGTAGGCACTCACCTCCAGGGCCCGGGCGAAGCCCTCGGGGGAAATGTTGGAGTAATCGCCCACGAGCTCTTCTTTGCCGGCAAAGGCCAGGCAGTGCACGAGCACATCGATCGAGCCCCACTGCTGTTTCACCTGCTCAAACACCGCCTCGATCTGGGCGGGGTCCTGCACGTTGAGCGGTTCGAACAGGCTGGGGGCCAGGGGAGCGGTGAGCTCGCGCACCTTGCTCTCGAAGCGGCCCTTCTCATCCGGCAGGTAGGTGACGCCGAGCTCGGCGCCGGCGGCATGCAGCTGCTGGGCGATGCCCCAGGCAATCGATTTGTTGTTGGCAATCCCGGTGACTAGGGCCTTCTTGCCGCGCAGATCGAGAAGCATGGGAATGGGTGCGCCGAAGGCGAGCGGGTGCAATCCGGCGATTCTCTCAGGAGGACGGTTGGTCGCCTTGCTGGGTGGGTGGCTTCAACAGCAGGTCTTCCTGCTGCTGTTCCGCCGTGGGGTCGCGGAGTAGGTCGGATTGCTCCAGCAACGGGAAGCTTTCCGCTTTCACATCCTTAAGGCTGCGGGGTGGCTCAAGCCAGCGGAAACTGCTGCGGGGTGAGCGCTGTTGGCAGAGGGCCTGGCTCTGCTGGCGGAGGGCGCGGCGTACATCGGCGCGGGCCACCGCTTGAAAGAACTCCTGCCTGGGGGCCAGCCCCGAGCTGAAGGGGGCCGTGCCATTGCCATTGAACAGACGGGCAGGATCCACGATCCAGCGGGGCCGGCACAGGCCCGCTGTGGTGGTGTCGGTTTCGATCCAGATGTGCAGGCCATAGCCATCGGGCTGGCTCACCACGGCCAGGCCGTCGTGGTTCTGGTGGCGCTGCAAGGGATACATGGTCCAGCTAGGCCGCAGGTGGGCGCTCACGCAGCCCGAGAGCGCGCTGCCCAGGCCCGCCACCAAGGCCCAAGCCAGCGCCCTTCTGCGATGACCGTTTGGATGCACGCTGACGCCGGCCAATGCCAGAGAATTTTTGCTGATGGGGTTCTGACGTTTGGGGCCCGACTCGCTAATCCATGGCCCTGACCGCTTCCACGATGGTGCCCCTGGGGGCGCCTTTGCCCCTGGAGCTGCTGAGAGCCGAGTTGGCCTCAGGCCAGGCCCAGCACGTGAGCGGCGCCCCATTGGATTTGGAGGCTCTGGCGGGCCGACCCGTGCTGGTGATGTTTTTGTGTGCCCACTGCCCGTTTGTGAAACACATTGAGCCCGAGCTCACCCGCCTGCAAGCCGACACCAGCCCAGCGGGGCCCTGGAGCCAGTTGCAACTGATCGGCATTGCCAGCAACAGCACCCTCACCCATCCGCAGGACGGTCCGGAGGGTCTGCGGGCCCAGGCCGCCGCCAACCACTGGCAGTTCCCCTACCTGTTTGACGGCTCCCAAGCGCTCGCGCGGGGCTTTGATGCCGCCTGCACCCCCGATCTGTTTCTGTTTGACCCCAAGCACCGGTTGGCCTACCGGGGCCAGCTCGATGCCAGCCGGCCCGGCAACGACCAACCCCTGGATGGCCGGGATCTGCGGGCCGCGATTGCTGCGGTGCTGGCGGGCGAAGCGGTGAAGGCCGAGCAGCGCCCATCGATCGGCTGCAACATCAAGTGGCATCCCTGAACCTACTGGCACCTCCGCATCGGCTTAAGTTCACCCCCATGCATGGGCCCCCCTTCAGTCTCAGCGAGCAGATCCAGCAGCTGGGTGAGGCGCTCGATCAGGCCGTTTTGCAGGTACTGCGCAGCGGCCAATACATCGGTGGCGCCACGATTGATCAGTTCGAGCGGGAGTTTGCGGCGGCCTGCGCCGTGCCGTTTGCGATTGGCTGCAACAGCGGCACCGACGCCCTGATCCTGGCGCTGAGGGGGCTGGGAATTGGCCCTGGCGATGAGGTGATCACGGCCTCCTTCAGCTTTTTCGCCACGGCCGAGGCGATCAGCGCCGTGGGCGCGACGCCGGTGTTTGTGGATGTGGAGGAGAGCAGCTACCTGATCGATCTGGATCAGGCCGAAGCCGCGATCACCCCGGCCACCAAGGCATTGATCCCCGTGCACCTGTTTGGCCGCCCGGTCGACATGGAGCAGGTCTGCGCCATCGCCGGGCGCCATGGCCTCAAGGTGATCGAAGACTGCGCCCAGGCCTCGGGGGCCAGCTGGGCCGGCAAGCCCGTGGGCAGTTGGGGGGATGCGGGCTGTTTCAGTTTCTTCCCCACCAAAAACCTCGGTGGCGCCGGAGATGGCGGGGCGATCACCTGCCGCGATCCCGAGCTTGCCCAGGCGATGCGGGAGCTGGCGGTGCATGGCATGCCGCGCCGTTATCTGCACACAGCCCTTGGTTACAACAGCCGGCTGGACGCCATCCAGGCGGCCGTGCTCAACGTGAAGTTGCCCCATCTGGGCCGTTGGGTGGATCGCCGCCGCGCGATTGCTGCCCACTACCGCGAGCAATTGGCTGCCCTGGCTGGCGTTCAACTCCCGGAGGCAGGCCCCACCGGCCATAGCTGGAATCAATTTGTGGTGCGGGTGCCCGGTTGCCCTGCGGCAGCCAAGGCCTGCACCGCCACGGCCTCCTCCAGTGCGGCACCCACCTGCACTCCTTCGGCCGATAGCGCCGAGTTTGGGTTGCCAGAAGCCTGCTGCCGCGACTGGCTTAAGCAGCAGCTCCAGGATGCGGGCGTCAGCACGATCATCTACTACCCGATCCCGATCCACCGCCAGCCGGCCTATGCCGACCTGGGCTACGGACCGGGCTCCCTACCGATCACCGAACGGTTGTGCTCGGAGGTGCTCAGCCTGCCGATCTTCCCCGAGCTGAGCCCTGAGCAGCAGGAGCGGGTGGTCGAGGTGCTCAAGACCTTGGTGCCTGAAGCGGCTGCGGTCGCGGTTTAACCCTCCCTGCGCACCCGATCGTTAGCCCTTGATCGTGGCGTAGAGGGCCTTGAAGCGGGTCTGCTGCTGTTTGTGGCTCACGATTGTCTCCGGGTAGCCGAGCCGCTCCAGGGGGGCGATGTCGCCCGAGATCAGATCGGGGGTGTTCACATGGGCCAGCTCCGGCAGCCAGGTGCGGATGTAGGTGGCGTCGGCGTCGAATTTGGCGGCCTGGGTGGCCGGGTTGAAGATGCGTAGGGGCTTGGGATCCATGCCGCTGCTGGCGCTCCACTGCCAGCCGCCGTTGTTGGCGGCCAGATCCCCATCCACCAGCCGCTCCATGAAGGCGGCTTCGCCCAGCCGCCAATCGCAGATCAGATCCTTCACCAGGTAAGAGGCCACGATCATGCGGCAGCGGTTGTGCATCCAGCCGCTGGCATTGAGCTGGCGCATGGCGGCATCGATGATCGGCATGCCCGTGAGACCCTCACGCCAGGCTTCGAGCCGTGTGGGATCGTTCTCCCAGGGGAAGTGGCGCCATTGGGGG
>JBEDHM010000234.1:0-2984 GCA_041174105.1 Cyanobacteriota bacterium
CCGGCGAACTCAAGCTCTGAGTTCAGCCCAAACCGGGTTTCTCGGGCACAACCCCGAGGCGCAACAGCGCTTGATCAATCCCCGCCAGGTAAGTCCAGTTGCCTTCACTGGGTGCCCAGCAACGCTCCTCAAGCGCGTCTGCCAACTGATGGAGTTGATCGGGGCTGGAAGGCACAGGCGCTTCGTAGTGGGCCGGCACAACCCAACGCAGCTCCTGAAGAGCGGCCAGTTGCCGCACCCAGGCCACGATCAAGGCCTGCGTGCGCGGAAACACCAGGCGCTCCAGTACCGGAGCGATGCGCAACTGGCCCGGCTGAGGCTGAAGCTCACGAAACGCCTCGGCTGAGCTGCTAGCCCAATGGAAGGGATAGAGGCCGAAATAGCTGCGGGGGCTGCGGCAGCCGGGCTGAAAGGCCTGCGCCAGCAAGGTGGCCAATCCAGGCACTTGCAATGCTGAAGGTCTGAGATAGGAGGCAAATAGAGCCAGGCGCTGCCAGCCCTTCAAGCGCAGCTCGGCTGAATCCTGCAAGGGCTGATCGCCGCGATCACGGGCGTGGAACAGCAGCGGCGTGGGATCGAGGTTGAACAGCTCCGGGGGCTGCTGATTGATCGCCACCAGCGCATCGGTGAGCAGCAAGGCGCCGCTAGGGCGGTGCAAACAGGCCAGCTCCTGAAAGCGGCCCAGCCCCAGATCAATGGGCCCTAGTGAATGCCACTCGAGGACTTCGCCATGGGGGTAGCCCTGGTCGCCCAGCACCCTGGTGCGGCCCGCAGGAAAGCCGAGCCAGCGCAGGGGCAGCGGCAGCGGGAAACTCCACTGACCAGGCGTGACCCACACCTCCGCCTGGGGGAAGGCCCTGGCCATGGCTGGAACCGGCAGCTTGTGCTCAAGCCCCGAGGCGGTGGGCAACACGATGCTGCGCACCGGTCCGTAGCGCTGCTCCAGGTCCACCAGGGCGCGCCGCACCTCAGCAGTCGGGGCCACCGGGGCGTAGAGCATCAAGCCACCGGGCACCCGCGCCACGGTCATCCGGATCGGCACCGCCACATAGAAGATGCCTTGCAGCTGCTCAAAGCTCCAAAGCTGCTCCGGAATGAGCTCCCGCACCAAGGTGCGGCGTTGGCCGTAGGGATAGAGAGGAAGCAGCGGCCACCAGGGCCAGGACTGATCCGACACGCCTAGGGAGCCTGGGAACGGTGGGCGTTCAGGATGCCGTAGCGGGGGGCCAGCAGAAAAGCCAAGAGGAAGAGCGCCGTCTGGGCCAGCACGATGCACCCAGCGGTGGAGCTATCGCTCCAATAGCTCACGTACACGCCGATCAAGCTCGACAGCACACTGCTGGCCACAGCGAGCAAGGTCATGCGATCAAAGCGATCGGTGAGCAGGTAAGCGGTGGCGCCTGGGGTCACCAACATCGCCACCACCAGAATCACCCCCACGGTTTGGAGACCAGCGACGGCGGTGAGCGACAGCGCCGACAGCAGCATGTAGTGCAGGAGACCGGTGTTGATGCCGATCGAGCGGGCGTGGGTGGGATCGAAGCAGAACAGCAACAGATCCCGGCGGAACACCAGCAGGAGCGCCACCACCAGGCTGGAGATCAACAAGGTCTGCTGAATATCGGAACCGGAAATGCCGAGCACATTGCCAAACAGGATGTGCGTGAGATCGATATTGCTGCGCACCTTCGACACCAACACCAGGCCCAGAGCAAAGAAACCGGTGAACACCAGGCCAATCACGGTGTCTTCCTTGATGCGCGATTTCTGCTTCACGAAACCGATCGCGGCAACGGAGCCCACCCCAAACACAAACGCGCCGAGGGAAAAGGGCAAACCCAGGGCATAGGCCACCACCACGCCAGGCATCACGGCATGGGAGACGGCATCCCCCATCAGGGCCCAGCCCTTGAGGGTCATGTAGCATGAGAGCAGTCCACACACCCCACCCACCAGGGCACTCACCAACAGCGCCTTCACCATGAAGGCATGGCTCAGGGGTTCAAGCAGCCAACTCATGGCTTCGGCACCATGCCGCCGAAGGTGCGGGCCAAGTTTTCCGGAGTGAACACCTCGCTGGTGTCGCCGTAAGCCAACACCGTTCGATTAATCAGCACCACCAGATCGCAAAAATCGCGGATATGGCTGAGGTCGTGGGTGGAAATCAAGATGGTGCGCCCCTCCTGGCGAAACTGCAGAAAAAGCTGAGCCATCAACTGCTCGGTGCGCACATCAACGCCGTTGAAGGGCTCATCCAGGAGCAGCACGGAGGCGCGCTGAGCAATCGCCCGGGCCAGGAAGGCGCGCTTGCGCTGGCCACCGGAGAGGGCACCGATCGGCCGGCGGGCTAGCTCGAGGAGATCAACCCGCTGCAGGGCATCGCGAACCGCAACCCGATCAGATTGACGCGGCCAGCGAAAGATATTCATCGATCCGTAGCGTCCCATCATCACCACATCCCAAACCGAGATGGGGAAGTTGCAATCAATGCCCTCGCTTTGGGGCACATAGGCCACAGCCTGATCCTTCTGCGCCGCCAATACCGGCAGGCCATTGATCCGGATCCGGCCGTGGGATGGGCGCACAAAGCCCGTCAGAGCCTTGAACAACGTGGACTTACCGGCGCCATTCATGCCAACCAAGCCGCAGATGCACCCGGGTGGCAGGCTCAGATCGGCGTCGTAGAGCGCCACCGTGCCGTTGTAGTCAACGCATAACTTCTCCACCTCGATGCGTTGGCTGATCGGTGTGGTGAGGCCGTGGTTCATCGCTGCTGCTCTCCTCCCGCTAGACCTCGCACAATCAGATTCACGTTGTGGCGTTGAAGCTCCAGCAAGCTGGGGGCCGGACCGGTGCTGCCAGACAAGGAATCCACGTAAAACGTACCGCCAAAACGCGCGCCCGTAGCCCGCGCCAGCTCGCGCTGGGCTTCATCGCTGACGGTGCTTTCGCAGAACACCGCAGGGACACGGCGCTGTTTGACC
>JBEDHM010000235.1:0-4363 GCA_041174105.1 Cyanobacteriota bacterium
GCCGCCACCGGTTTGTGGCTACCGATCCGGCGCCGGGCTGCGTTTGGGTGGCCCTGTTCTGGTCGGAGGCTTCTTGAGATTGATGGTGCGCACCAACCAAAACGCACCCGCCAAGGCCAACACCGCCAGGCCCAGTCCCACCAGCAAAGCCGGCTGATCGGAGTCGTGGGGCAACACGATCACCTTGCGGGCAACCGCGGTCATGGCGGTGAGCAGCACCAACTCGATTTGCACCACATGGCGGCGCAAATAGGAGGTGATGTTCTGCAGCACCTCGAGGGCAATCATCAAGGTGAGCAAATCCCCCAACACCTGGTTGAGCCGGCTGCCCATCCAGGGGGTGGAGGGCACGCTGAGGGACCAGGCCACCTGCCAGATCAGCTGGAGGGTGGCGGCCACCATCACCACCACCAGCACCAGGCTCAGAACCTTGGCCAGCTGCTGCTCGCCAAAATCCATCGCCTCCAAAAACTGAACATCGCCCCAGAGACGACGCAAGCGCTTGAGCACGGATCTGGAAATCGGTTAATTACGGAAGTAGTCGAGTTGGGGCTTCGCCTGGGTATCCCCTGGCGGATTCACCAACTTCGTGTCACAGGTGATGGTGCCATCGGCCGCCATCACGCAATTGGATGGCTCCACCTTGGTGGCGGGACCAACCGAAGGCCCCGGACTCCAGAGGAATCGCTGAGCTTGGGCCCGCACTGGTTGCAACGAGACAAGCAAGCTCAACAACCCCACAGAGACTCCCCCCAGCACGACCAACGCCGGATGCGCAGGGTGGGGCGAGACAGGCAGGCGCATGGGAGCGGGGAACGAATGCCCCCACTTTGCCTGGATCCCTGGATCAGGAGCCCTGCTCCATACGAATTTCCTCCAACAGCAGATCCAGCTGCCCCAAGGATTCATCCAAACCAGCCCGGATGGGCGCTGGCCCAGCAGCGGTTTCAGCACCAAACGACCAGCCATCCTCCTGTTGCCAGAGATCTTCAATGCCGCAGAGCTGTTGCGCCAAGCCATCGAGGCCGCTGCGGGAGTAGGTGCGCTGGAGCACCTCCAGCAACACAGGCATGCGAATCGAACTGGCCTGCAGGGCCCGCCGCAGATCGGCCTGGGTGCGGCCGGTATGGCGCAACCAATCCTTGAGGAAGCCCTGCAGCTCATCGAGCTGGTCGCTGGTGAGGATGGATCGGCTAGGGGCAGACATGGAGAGCAAAAGCCAAAGCAACGCAAGCCAACGGATCCAGCCTTTGCCCCCGACCCATCAGCGTCCGTGGGGGAACCAGCGGTCCAAACGACGCTGGGCCCGCAGGCGAATCGCAGGGGTGCGGTGACGGGCGCAGAGGCTGAGCAGGGTCGTCAGTGCCACCAGATCATCGCTGAAACCAGCCGCAGGGATGACATCAGGGATCAGATCCACCGGCACCAACAGGTAGGTGAGGGCGGCCAGCACGGTGGCTTTCACCGCATAGGGCGTGGCTGAATCCAGCAACAGCTCGAGGCATTCGAGGGCTGGGAGGGCCACCAAGCGGCCCGCGCGGCGCAGCACCCGCAGCAGCAGGGCCTCATCCACCACCGAGCTCTCGAGCACCTCCGCGTCCACCGCGTCATGGCGTCCGGGGGATCCTGGGGCGTCGGGAGATGGGGCAGCAGAGGCGTTCATCCCTCCAGCTTCCCGCAGATCGGGGCTACCCCACTTCCACCAAGCCGCTTTCCATGCCGGTGCGCCGCAGCTTGCGCAGGGCCCGATGCACCACCTGACGGCAGTACTCGCGGCTGCAGTCCAGCTGGCGCGCCACTTCGGCCAGGGTGCGCCATTCATGGCTGCCGTCGAGGCCAAAGCGCAACATCACCACCGTGCGTTCTTTCGGGGTGAGGCTGGATTGCTCCAGCAGGGTCCAAACCGTTTCGGTGCGCTCCGCCAGTTCGGCCCGCTCCAGGGGCGGCAGTTCGCTACTGGGCAGCAGATCCACCAGTTCGGAGGGATCGGCCTTCGAAGTCACCATCCCCTGGAGGCTCACGGTGACACTGCGCAATTCACAGCCCAGCAGGTCTTCCACCTCCTCAAGCGGAAGGCGCAGCATGGTCACCAGGTGGGCTGGCGTGGGGGGCGTGCCATGGGCTTGCAGGTAGCGGGCCTTGGCTGCCCGCAGCCGGGTGAGCTTCTCATTCACATTCACAGGAATCCGAATCGTGCGGCTCTGGGTGGAGAGGGCACGGTTCAAACCCTGGCGAATCCACCAATAGGCGTAGGTGCTGAAGCGGTGGCCCCGGGTGGGGTCGTATTTCTCCACCGCCCTGGTCAAACCCAAGGTGCCCTCCTGAATCAGGTCGAGCAAATCCAAGCCTTTGTTTTGATAGCGCTTTGCCAAATTCACCACCAACCGCAGATTGGCCGTGATCATTTGGTGCTTGGCCTGTTGACCAAGACGCATGGTGCGCCGTTCCGTGTCGGAATACTCACAGGCTGGCCCCACACCACCTGCCTCGGCGCAGCGCTCCTGGAGCTGGGCCATGGCCTGAACCTTGCGGCCCAAAACGAGTTCCTGTTCAGGCGTCAGCAGCTGGTGACGGCCGATCTCGCCGAGATAGGCACTCAACGCACTCGCCATGTTTGAACCCTATTCGTGAATTGAAGCTACGGCAATTTCCCGAGGGAATAAAAACCATCAGAAAAGCTTCCAACCTTCAACCTTCCTTCCCAATTTCACGAAGCTTCCTTATTTCACAAAGCCTCCGTATTTGCGTGCTTCAGCAGCAACGTATGTCTCTCGCTGCCAACACTGCCGCAAAGCCAGTCGCTACCGTTGCCGCCACTGCCGATTGCCGATGCCCGCACTAGCCGCCATCCCCCCCGACGTGCTCTCCCGTGCCGGGGTGGCCTACCTGCACTACGTGAGTTTCATGCTCTGCTTCGGTGCCCTGGTGCTGGAGCGGCGGCTGATCAAGCCCAATCCCAACAGGCAAGACGCCATCTTGATGGTGATCACCGACGTGGTGTATGGCATGGCAGCCCTGGCCCTGCTGCTGAGCGGCATCCTGCGGGTGCTCTATTTCGGCCAGGGGAGCGAGTTCTACACCGAAAATCCCCTGTTCTGGTGGAAGGTGGGGATCTACCTGGCGGTGGGCGCCCTGTCGCTCTACCCCACGATCACCTACATCCTTTGGGCGATCCCCCTGCGCAAAGGGGAGTTGCCCCAGGTGAGTGAAGCCCTGGCCAACCGCCTGGCCTGGATTCTCAACATCGAGCTGGTGGGCTTTGCCGCCATCCCCCTGATGGCCACCTTGATGGCCAGAGGCGTGGGGCTGCCCGGTTGATGGCGATGGGGTTCAAAGCCCCGCGGCTGGCCCTGGCCTTCGCCCTGGTGCTGGTTCCCGCCATCGGCGCCAGGGCCGCCGATGGCCCAGAACCCAGCTGTCCAGTGGCGATGGCGGTGAGACCCCTGGCCATACCGGCCGATGGCAGCCATGGTCCTGCGCCCATTCCCGCTGGCCCCGGCGACTACCGCGGCCAACTGCAGCCCACCCGCCTGGGGTGGCCCACCTTGAAACACTGGTGTGTCTGGATTGAACCGGTGAGCGCCAGCGGACCCGGCCTGCTCTGGGATCAACGCTGGTTTGCCGCCGTGGATGGGGCCCTAGCCACGTGGGAGCAACGGCTACCCATCACCCGGGTCAACTCCCCCCAGCAGGCCCAGATCCTGCTCTGGCGCCGCAAACCTCCCCTGCGCCACAACCGGGCCAGCCATGGCCGCGCCGAACTGGATCTGCAGGAGGTGCAACGCAACGGCCATTGGCGGATCGAACCGATGGTCAGCGTGGCCATCAGCCCAGGCCAGGCCCAGCCCGCAATCCAGGCCACCGCCCTGCATGAACTGGGCCATGCCTTTGGCCTCTGGGGCCACAGCGACCAAAGCGGGGATGTGATGGCCGTTGCCCCGGGGGCCAAACCCTTGCTGCAATTAAGCCCGCGCGACCTGGCCACGCTCAACTGGCTCTACCAGCAGCCTGGGCTGATCCCTACTCCCGCCGCGGCGCCCCCCGCCGCTGGGCCAACACCTCTTGCACCCGGCGCCAACTGACCCCGTGATGGGCCAGGGCCACCTGGAGATGGAAGACGATGTCGGCCGCTTCTCCCGCGATCTCGGCGGCGTTGTCGTCCTGGCAGGCCATCACAAATTCGGCACTCTCCTCCCCGATTTTTTTGAGGATGCGATTGTCTCCACCCTCCAGCAATTTGTTGGTATAGCTCCCTAGTTCGGGCCGGTCGCGGCGGTCCTCGATCACCCGCATCAGCTCGGTGCACACATCCGCCGGCGGCGGCAGCGCGTCTGGGCCACCCCCACTGGGCACGGGGCCGGCG
>JBEDHM010000236.1:0-6851 GCA_041174105.1 Cyanobacteriota bacterium
ACGGCGGGCTGCTCCTCAAGGGGCGTGCCCTCCACCGCCACCAGCGCGTTGATCGGCACGCTCTCGGGATGGGGGTTGAGATTGGCAAGCACCTCCAGCAGACCGGCACGGTCATGGGAACTTTCGCCCAGGCCAATGATGCCGCCACAGCAGAGGGTGATCCCCGAGCGCCTGACCCGGGCGAGGGTTTCCAGCCGTTCTTGGTAGGTGCGGGTGCTGATGATCTGGTCGTAGTGCTCTGGACTGGTATCGAGATTGTGGTTGTAGGCCGTCAGGCCGGCATCGGCCAGGCGGGCGGCCTGCTGGTCGGTGAGCATGCCGGCGGTGACGCAGGCCTCGAGGCCCAGCTCCCGCACGCCACGCACCATCGCCAGCATGGCCTCAAACGGGGCTCCATCACGGATCTCGCGCCAGGCCCATCCCATGCAGAAGCGGTGGGCACCCGCGTCCTTGGCGGCCCGGGCCCGGGCCAAGACCGGTTCCCCGGCAAGTTCGGGCCGGCCCGGCACATCGCTGCTGTGGTGCATCGATTGGGGGCAATAGGCGCAGTCCTCCTCGCAGCCCCCCGTTTTCACGCTCAACAGCGACGCCAGCTGCACCTCGTAGCCAGGGTTGGCCTCGCGGTGTACCTGCTGGGCCTGCCAGAGCAACTCCATCAAGGGGAGCTCCAGCAGGGCCTGGATCTCAGAACGGGTCCAGTCGTGGCGAGTAATCACCGGCAAAGCAGCCCTCAGGAGTGCGATTCAACACCACCAAAACGGCGTTGGCGGCCCTGATAGTCGAGCAGAGCGGCCTCCAGGGCCTGGCGATCAAAATCCGGCCAGAGCACATCGGTGATGTGCAGCTCGGCATAGGCCAACTGCCACAGCAGGAAATTGCTGATGCGCTGCTCCCCACTGGTGCGGATCAACAGATCCGGATCCTGCTCACCTGCGGTGTGCAGCTCGGCGGCGAACAGGGCCTCATCGATCTCAGCGGGATTGAGTTCACCCCGGGCCGCCCGCTCGGCCAGACGCTGGGCGGCGCGCACCAACTCGGCCCGGCTGCCGTAATTGGTGCAGACATTGAAGTGGATGCCGGTGTTACTAGCCGTTCGGGCCGTGGCATCAGCGATCAACTGCTGCAAACCGGGGGGTAAAGGGGTGAGGTCACCGAGGAAACGGATCCGCACCTGCTCTTTGTCGAGGGCCTCCAGTTCGCGGGCCAGGACCCGCTCAAACAGGGTCATCAGAAAACTCACCTCTTCCCCGGGCCTGCTCCAGTTTTCGGTGGAAAAGGCATAGGCCGTGAGGGCGCCGATGCCCCAATCGCTGCAGAGCCGCAGGGTGCGCTTCAGGGCTTCCACCCCTTCCCTGTGGCCCATCACCCGGGGCAGGTTGCGGCGCTTGGCCCAGCGGCCATTGCCATCCATGATCACCGCCACATGGCGCGGCAAACGGGTGGCATCGAGTCCGGCAGGCAGCGGCTTGGCCCCCCGCTGATGGGAGTCCAGGGGCTTCGGGCCTAAGGAAGCATGGGTCGCCAGCACGCGACTCATCCGCGACGATCCAGCGGGTCTTTCGCCACGGTACGCCCCCCTGGCAATGCCAGCGCCTGGCTCAGCAGATCGTGCAAGCGGCTACTCGTGATCGGCCGCTCCAGCTTGCCCTGACTGGCCAGCGAGAGGGTGCCCGTTTCTTCGGACACCACGATGGCCAAGCAGCGATCGAAGCGTTCGGTAAGGCCCAAGGCCGCCAGATGGCGGGTGCCGTAGCGGTTGAGCCCCTGGCGGGACAGGGGCAAGATCACCCCCGCCGCCACGATGCGGTTGGCCTTCACCAGCACGGCGCCGTCGTGCAGGGGCGTGTCGGCCGCAAACAGATTCAGCAGCAGATCCACCGACATCTGGGCATCCAGGGCGATACCAGGGTTGAGGAAATCCTCGGGACGCAGATCACTGCCCAGATCCACCACGATCAAGCCCCCACGGCGCGCCTGGGACAGGCGCCCGGCCGCCTCACTGAGGACCGCCACCGAGCCCGAAGCCAGCTGATCGCGTTTGCGGCTGCCGAATAGCACCCCCAGTCGCCCGGTGCCCAGGAGCTCCATCAGCCGCCGCAGGTCCCCCTGCCAGAGGATGGCCAGGGCCAAACTGCAGGCCAGCACCAGCGCATCCACCAACTTGGAGGTGAGCGGCAGGTTCACATAGCGCTGCACCAACCAGGCCATCGCCACCAGCAACAGGTAGCCGCGCAGCAACCACAGGGTGCGCGGCTCGCTCACCCGACCCAGCACCAGCACGCCCAGGCCGGTGGCAAACAACAGATCGAGCAACAAACGAACGTCGATCAGCGCCAAAAGGCTGGGAAAGACGCCGAACTGCAGCATGCCGACTGTTGCTCCCATGCCCCCGATCAACCTACCGATCGCAGCCGCTCAGGCAAGACGTCGTAGCGCAGTAGATCCTCCGGTTGTTCCCGGCGCTGCACCAGATCCGCAACCCCCCCATGCACCAGCACAGCCGCGGGCCTGGGGATGCGGTTGTAGTTGGAGCCCATCGAGGCGTTGTAGGCCCCGGTGGCCAGCACCACCAACAGATCGCCGCTGCTGGCGGGAGGCAGGGCCACATCCTTGAGCAGCACGTCACCGGATTCGCAGTGCTTGCCAGCCACGGTGACGGTTTCGGTGGCCTCGGCCAGGGGCCGATCGGCCAACAGGGCCGTGTAGTGGGATTGGTAGGTGATCGGCCGGGGGTTGTCGCTCATGCCCCCATCCACGGAGAGATAGGTGCGCAGGCCTGGAATCTCCTTACGGCTGCCCACCTCATAGACCGTGACACCGGCTGTGGCCACCAGGGAACGGCCCGGCTCACACAAGAGGCGCGGCAGGGCCAAGCCCCGCTCCCCACAGGCCGAAGCAACGGCCTCGGCCACGGTTTTGACCCACTCTTGAATCGACGGGGGATCGTCGCTGGCCACATAGCGAATCCCCAGGCCTCCTCCCACATTGAGATCCTCCACGGGGTGGCCCAAGTCGCGGGCCAGCTTGAGGGCATCGGCCATCACCCCAGCCAGATCCCGGTGGGGCTGGAGTTCAAAAATCTGGGAGCCGATATGGGCGTGCAGGCCGCGCAACTGGGCCCAGCCACAGCCGGAGAGATGCTCCAGCACGGCCTTGAGCTGATCGGGATCGAAACCGAACTTGCTATCGAGGTGGCCGGTGCGGATGTACTCGTGGGTGTGGCACTCGATGCCAGGGGTGAAGCGCACCATCAGGCGCACGGGGGACGTCAACTCGGGGGCCAGCTCTGCCAGCAGTTCGAGGTCGCGCCAGTTATCGGCCACCACCGTGACCCCCCGCTCGGCCGCCAGGGCCAGCTCCTCTTTGGATTTGTTGTTGCCGTGCAGCACGATCCGATCGGCCGGCATGCCCCCCTGCAGGGCGGTGAGCAATTCACCTGCTGAGACCGCATCCAGGCCCAACCCCTCGGAGGCCACCAGGGCGGTGAGGGCCAAGGAGCTGTTGGCCTTGGAGGCGTAGATGGCTAGGGATGGCCCCGGGTAATGGGCCGCCAGGGCATCGCGATAGGCCCGGCAGGTGCCGCGCAGACTGGCTTCATCCAGCACATAGAGCGGGGTGCCATAGGTGCGGGCCAGCGCACTGAGGCGGCAGCCCCCCACCGTCAAGCGGCCCTCGCCATCGAGTTGGGCGCTGACGGGCAGCAGGTTGCGATTCGGACTGGCCGGATCCAGGGCGGGCTCGAGCGCAAGCTCGCGGGAGATCACCATGGAACCGGCCAAGACAGCGTTGAATTCCATGAATGTAAAGAACGCTGCCCAAGGCACAGGCCTGCAGGGCGCTCCCCTCGAGCCAGCCCACCTCGAAGACTGCATCGCCCTCGACCAAGCCAGCCTGGGGGGGCTCTGGACCCGGACCCAGTGGCAGAGCGAGCTGGCCGAGGCGAGGCGCCCCGGGATGGGCCTGTGGGATCAGGGGAAGCTGGTCGCCATGGCCAGTGGCTGGCAGGTGGTGGATGAGCTCCACATCACCTTGGTGGCGGTGGATCCCCAGCGGCGGCGCCAAGGCCTGGGGCGACAGGTGCTCACCGCCCTACTGAGCCTTTGCCAGGCCACCGGGAGCGAGCGGGCAACCCTGGAGGTGGCTGCCAGCAACGCGGCGGCCCTCGCGCTGTATCGGGTCTTGGGCTTTCAGGAGGCCGGCCGCCGTAGTGCTTACTACCGCAATGGCGACGATGCTCTGATCCAATGGCTTCGCTTACCTCCGATCAATGATGCGGAGCGGGGGTGTGGATAACCGGATTTTCTTACTGCTTGGCAGGCCTAATCAGCCCGATTGATTGAAGCTGAGAAAACTGCAAACCACTTGCAAATACTGCTGATCTGCTGATCCAGAGCTGCAAACCACACCACCCCCTCCAACCCTGATAGCTTGGAGAGACTTGCACCAGGCCCCGGCCCATGTTCGAGCGGTTTACCGAGAAGGCCATCAAGGTGATCATGCTGGCCCAGGAAGAGGCCCGCCGCCTGGGCCACAACTTCGTGGGCACCGAGCAGATCCTGCTGGGGCTGATCGGCGAAGGCACTGGAGTGGCCGCCAAGGTGCTCAAGTCGATGGGGGTCAACCTCAAGGACGCCCGGGTGGAGGTTGAGAAAATCATTGGCCGAGGCTCCGGCTTCGTGGCCGTGGAAATCCCCTTTACCCCTCGGGCTAAGCGGGTGCTCGAGCTGTCCCTCGAGGAAGCCCGCCAACTGGGCCACAACTACATCGGTACCGAACACCTGCTGCTGGGGCTCATCCGGGAAGGCGAAGGGGTGGCCGCCCGGGTTCTGGAGAACCTCGGCGTTGACCTCGCCAAGGTGCGCACCCAGGTGATCCGCATGCTGGGGGAAACCGCCGAGGTGGCGGCAGGCGGCGGCAGCGGCAAAGGGTCCACCAAAACCCCCACCCTCGATGAATTCGGCAGCAACCTCACCCAACAGGCCGCCGACGGCAAGCTCGATCCGGTGGTGGGTCGCCAAAACGAAATTGAGCGGGTGATCCAGATCCTGGGTCGCCGCACCAAAAACAATCCTGTGCTGATCGGCGAGCCTGGCGTGGGCAAAACCGCCATTGCCGAAGGTCTGGCCCAGCGCATCAACGCCGGCGATGTGCCCGACATCCTGGAAGACAAGCGGGTGCTCACCCTGGATATCGGCCTGCTGGTGGCCGGTACCAAATACCGGGGTGAGTTTGAGGAGCGCCTGAAAAAAATCATGGAGGAGATCCGGGGCGCCGGCAACGTGATCCTGGTGATCGACGAGGTGCACACCCTGATCGGTGCTGGTGCTGCCGAGGGCGCTATTGATGCCGCCAACATCCTGAAACCCGCCCTGGCCCGCGGCGAGCTCCAATGCATCGGGGCCACCACCCTGGATGAATACCGCAAACACATCGAACGCGATGCGGCCCTGGAGCGTCGCTTCCAGCCAGTGATGGTGGGCGAGCCCTCCGTGGAAGACACGATTGAAATTCTGCGGGGCCTCAAGGAGCGCTACGAGGAGCACCACCGCCTCAAAATCGCCGACGAAGCCCTGATCGCTGCGGCCACCCTGGGTGATCGCTACATCTCCGACCGCTTCCTCCCCGACAAGGCCATCGATTTGATCGATGAGGCCGGCAGCCGGGTGCGTTTGCTCAATTCCAAGCTGCCTCCGGCAGCCAAGGATGTGGACAAACAGCTGCGGGCTGTGCAGAAAGAGAAAGAAGCAGCCGTGCGCGAGCAGGATTTCACCAAGGCCGGTGAACTCCGCGATAAAGAAGTGGAACTGCGTGAGCAGATCCGCTCCATCCTTCAGGCCCGGAAGGATGATGAACCAAGTGCCAGCGACGACTCTGCCGAGGCCCAGACCCCTGGCAGCCCTGAAACCACCCCCGCCCCGGCTGTGCCTGCCGCGGCCGATGGGGAACGCACCCCGATGGTCACCGAAGAGGACATCGCCCACATCGTGGCCTCGTGGACTGGCGTGCCCGTGCAGAAGTTGACCGAGAGCGAATCAGCCAAATTGCTGAACATGGAGGAGACCCTCCACCAGCGGCTGATCGGCCAGGACGAAGCGGTCAAGGCCGTCTCTCGCGCCATTCGCCGCGCCCGGGTAGGCCTCAAAAATCCCAACCGCCCCATCGCCAGCTTCATCTTCTCGGGACCCACGGGCGTGGGCAAAACCGAGCTGACCAAATCCCTAGCTGCCTATTTCTTCGGCAGCGAAGAGGCCATGATCCGGCTGGATATGTCGGAGTTCATGGAGCGCCACACGGTCAGCAAGCTGATCGGTTCTCCTCCGGGTTATGTGGGCTTCAACGAGGGCGGCCAGCTCACCGAAGCGGTGCGCCGTCGTCCCTACACCGTGGTGTTGTTCGATGAAATCGAGAAGGCCCACCCCGATGTGTTCAACCTGCTGCTGCAGCTGCTCGAAGACGGTCGGCTGACCGATTCCAAGGGCCGCACGGTGGACTTCAAGAACACCCTGATCATCATGACCTCGAACATCGGTTCAAAGGTGATCGAGAAGGGCGGCGGCGGCCTGGGCTTTGAGTTCTCCGGTGGTGATGCCGAGGAAACCAACTACAACCGCATCCGCTCGCTGGTGAATGAGGAGCTGAAGCAGTACTTCCGCCCTGAATTCCTTAACCGCCTCGATGAAATCATCGTGTTCCGCCAGCTCACCCGTGACGAGGTGAAGCTGATCGCCGAGATCATGCTCAAGGAAGTCTTTGGCCGCATGCAGGACAAAGGCATCACCCTTTCGGTCACCGAAGCCTTCAAAGAACGGCTGGTCGAAGAGGGTTACAACCCCAGCTACGGAGCCAGGCCC
>JBEDHM010000237.1:0-5083 GCA_041174105.1 Cyanobacteriota bacterium
CAACACCCCACTGGCGACGGCCGCGGGTTGCTCTGGCCAGAACAGGGCCAACAGGG
Source organism: Cyanobacteriota bacterium (assembly GCA_041174105.1). Classification (GTDB taxonomy): domain Bacteria; phylum Cyanobacteriota; class Cyanobacteriia; order PCC-6307; family Cyanobiaceae; genus Cyanobium_A. Next base: position 57 of record JBEDHM010000237.1, read on the forward strand.
CGGTGATCGACCCGCCATAGGCCACGGTGCCGTAGCTGGGGCGGCCCACGTCTTCAACGGCGGGCAGGAGGCGAAGCCTGTGGTTCCAGGCGGCCAGCACGGTGATCGTCGCTGCCGCAGGCAGGGCGATCAGGCGATCGATGCCGCAGCCCCAGGCAATCAACACCACCAGGCCGGTGCCGATATGCACCAGCTTCCGGCTCCATTCCCGTTGATCACTCCAGCGCTTGCGCACCTGGATTGCGAGCAGGGCCAGTACCAGCAGCCAGGCGGCTACGGCAGCCACGCCAACCAGTTGGAGAGCCCACCAGGGCTGGATCCAACCCACCTAGGCGGCTTGCTGCATGTTGCTCATCAGCCGCAATTTCATGATGGCCTTGGCCTCCAGCTGACGCACGCGCTCGCGGGAGACATTGATCAGCCGACCAATCTCGGCGAGGGTGAGCGGTTCGGAGCCCTCAAGGCCAAAGCGCAACTTGATGATCCGCTGTTCCCGTTCGTTCAACTGGCCCAGCCAGCTGCCCAGGTGTTCCTTCTGCAGGTGCCGGTCCATCGAGTCCATGTGCTCGTTGCTGGCCGGATCAGCAATCAGCTCGCCGAGGGTGCTGCGATCTTCCTCGCCGCGGGCATGGGCATCGAGAGAGGCACAGGGTGCGCTCTGGGCGATCAGCTCCTCGAGTTCCTCGGGCCGCATGTCCATCGCATGGGAGAGCTCGAGCCGGTTGGGTTGGCGCCCCAGGCGATGGGAGAGTTCGCGGCTGATGCGCCGCATCTTTGACAGCTTTTCGCTGATGTGAATCGGCAGGCGAATCGTGCGGGCGCTGTTGTCGATGGCCCGGGTCATGCCTTGGCGAATCCACCAATAGGCATAGGTGGAAAACTTGTATCCCATGGCCGGATCAAATTTGTCGACCGCGCGCTCTAGGCCAATGGCGCCCTCTTGCACCAGGTCGAGCAATTCCAGACCCTGGTTTTGATATTTCTTCGCCACGCTCACCACCAGGCGCAGGTTGGCCGCCATCATCCGGTCGCGGGCCCGTTGGGCCATGCGCAATTGGCGCTTGTGTTTTGGAGTGCGCTCTGCCAGAGGTAACTCCAACAGTCGTTTGCCGGCCTGCACATGGTGGGCCAGCTCAATTTCTTCAGCGGCGGTCAGCAGAGGCACCCGTCCGATGGTGCTCAAATACCAGCCAATCGAGTCGGAACTGAGGCGACCGCCACTGCGCGGTCCCGTTGGTTTGCTACTGCGAATCGCCATCAACGATGGCTCCGATTTCGAGACGTTGGTTTCAGCAACGTCTGAAACGGAATGCAAAGGCGTCCCCACACCCCAGCTCCGATTGAATTTGGGCGAAATGTAGCACTACAGGTTGCCTTTGAACACGATGAAATGGAAATTTTCCTGTATCTGCCGTGGCGATGGAGATGCTCACGGCCGCTGGATTTTCCCCAGTGGATGTGGAGCCTGCAGAGGATTGGGTGGTTGGTGTCAACCGATGCCGCAGATTGGCGGCTGCCGTGATTCAGGCAGGCCTCAGGCCTCCACGCCAGCGCTTCACCAATTCCAGTTGCACCAGGTGATGCTCGCCCTCGACTTGTCGTTGGTGAAAGCTGCCATCGGGGTTCATGTGCCAGGCGCCCGTGTCATGCAGATAGAGCGTGAGCAGCTCCTCCAGTTGTTCCCTCAGCCGCGCGTCTTCGATGGGGGCCACGGCTTCCACCCGTCGATCCAGGTTGCGGGGCATCCAATCGGCACTGCCAAAGAACAGTTCCGGTGAACCCCCATTGGCAAACCAGAACACCCGGGAGTGCTCCAGGAACTGGCCAATCACACTCACCACGCGGATGTTGTCGCTGATGCCCTCCACCCCGGGCCTGAGGCTGCACATTCCCCGAATCACCAGCTCCACCGTGACCCCTGCTTGGGACGCTTCGTAGAGCAGGCCAATGATGGCTGGATCCACCAGCGCATTCATTTTTGCGCGGATGTGGCCGCCATGGCCGGCACGGGCGTGCGCGATCTCCCGGCGGATCAGCTCTTCCATCCGGCTTCTGAGGGTGACGGGTGCCACCAGCAACTTGCGGAAACTCTGTTGTTTGGAAAATCCCGTGAGGTAGTTGAACAGCTCCACCAGGTCGGCCCCGAAGGCGGGATTGGCTGTGAGCAGGCCGATATCGGTGTAGAGCCGAGAGGTTTTGGAGTTGTAGTTGCCGGTGCCGATGTGCACGTAGCTGTTGAGCCGGCCTTTTTCCTTGCGCACCACCAGCAGGATCTTGGTGTGGGTTTTCAGGCCTAACACCCCGTACACCACGTGCACGCCTGAATTTTCCAGTTGCTTGGCCCACTGGATGTTGTTGTCTTCATCGAAGCGGGCCTTCAGCTCCACCAAGGCCATCACCTGCTTGCCGTTTTCAGCGGCCCGGATCAGGGCGGCCACCACCGGTGAATCCTTGGAGGTGCGGTAGAGGGTCATTTTGATGGCCAGCACCGCCGGATCGTCGGCGGCCTGGTTGAGGAATTCCTCCACCGATGTGCCGAACAGGTCGTAGGGGTGTTGCAGCAGCACATCGCCGCGGCGGATCACCGAAAAGATGCTTTCGAAGTCTTCGGCCTTGAGGGAGCCGTCTTCCAGCTTGCTTTTCTGGGTGCGGGCCAGGGCAGGGGCGGTGCGGCCCGTGTGGGGTTTGGCCTTGAGCTGGGGCAGGGGCACCTCCATCAGCCCCATCAGATCGTCGAGGCCGAGCGGGCCATTGATGCGGTACACGTCTTCTTCTTCCACGTTCATGCCCTCCATCAGCAGGTGCACCACCGCATCGGGCATTTCATTGGCCACTTCCAGGCGCACCACCTCCCCGCCGCGGCGCCGTTTGCGCAGACCCTCCTCGAGAGCTTCCATCAGGTCATCGGCTTCCAGTTCCCGCAGCTCCAGGTCAGCATCCCGGGTGACGCGGAAGAAGTAGTGCCCCTCCACCTCCATGCCTGGAAACAGCAGGGTGAGGTTGAAGGCCACCACCTGCTCGAGCGGAACGGCGGAATACACCGGCTCGGGCTTTCTGCCGCTGAGTTCGGTGGGGATCTGCACAAAGCGGGGCAGGATTTTCTGGGGCACCTTCACCCGGGCGAATTCCTGGTGTCCCGTATCGGGATCACGGATCAGGGCAGCCACGTTGAGGCTGAGGTTGCTGACGAAGGGGAAAGGGTGCGAGGGATCCACCGCCAGGGGCGTCAACACCGGGAAGATGGCTGAGCGGAAGTAGTCGTTCACCCACTGCCGCTGTTTGCTGTTGAGATTGGTGTAATCGATCAGCTGAACGCCGTATTCCGCCAGGTGGCTTTTCAGGGAATGGCGGTAGTGCTGTTGCTGCATCTCCAGCAGCCGGGGCAGCTCGGCCTGGATCGCCGCAATCTGTTGTTGGGGGGTGAGGCCGTCGTCGCTGAGGGTGGTGATCCCGGCATCCTCCTGGGACTTCAGGGAGGCCACCCGCACCATGAAGAACTCATCGAGGTTGTTGCTGAAAATGGCGCTGAACTTGGCCTGCTCAAGCAGTGGGGTGTGTTCGTTGAGGGCCTGGGCCAGCACCCGGTAGTTGAAGGCAATCCAACTCAGCTCCCGGTTGATGTAGAGCGCGGGATCGACCATGGGTGCAGCGGTCGGTGCAGACATGGCGGCAGGGTTGGCATGGGCCATCGACGGGAACGTAGCAATCTCAATGGGTGGAGTTGGGTGTTGGCCGTGCTTGACCGGGTAGTCCACCGGCGACCAGGAACGCCACGCCCGCCAGCAGGCTGATGCCGAGCCAGAAGGGGCTGCTGCTACCCATGGTGTCGTAGGCCAGGCCCGCCAAGGGCGGACCGATGAAGCTGCCCGCACTCTGCAAGCCCTGCAGGCTGCCCAAGGCCGCCCCCTGGCCGCTGTCATCCAGGCGGCGTGACACAAGGCTGCGCAGGCAGGGCGTGACCAGGCCGGTGCCCATGGCCAGGATCGCCACGGCCGCAAACACCACGTTGTGGGCATTGTCCTTGGTGGCCGCGGTGATCAGCAGGCAGCCGGTGATCACCAGTCCCAGGCCCACCAGGGTCAGGCGCCATTCGCCGAAGCGTTTCACCAATGGGCCGATGAGCCCTCCCTGCACCACGGTGGCCACCACGCCCACTACCAGGAAGGCGCTGGCCGCCAGCCCCGGCCCCCAGTCGAACGCCTGCTTGAAATAGAGCACCAGCACGGCGGTGAAGCCGTTGAAGGCCATGAAAAAGAGAAAAAAGGCCAGGCAGAGCCGTCTCACCTGGGGATTGCCAAAGACCTTCGCGAATTGGCTCAGGGGCTGCAGTTCCCGTTTGCGGGGCAGGGCGATGCGGGCTTCGATCGGATGGGTTTCCGGCAGCAGCGTCAACACCAACAGCAGGTTGATGGCGGCAATGGCCGCGGCCACCAGTAGCGGCAGGGTCACGTTGATACTGCCAAGGAGGCCACCGAGGGCGGGCCCGAGAATGAAGCCCAGCCCAAAGGCCACCCCAATCAGGCCAAAGGCTTTGGCCCGTTGCTCCGGGGGTGAGATGTCGGCCAGCACGGCGCTGGCTGTGGCGGCGGTGCCACCGCTCATGCCATCGATCAGGCGGGAGCCGAATAACAGCGCCAGCGGGATGGTGCCGCCGGCCGCCCAGGGAATGGCCTGCCAGTTGATCGACACGGTGAGGGCAAACAGGCTCAGTCCGACGAGCGAGCCAGCCACGCACCAGCAGATCACCGGTTTGCGGCCAAAGCGATCACTGAGGGCCCCGATCAGGGGCGTGAACGCAAATTGGGCGATGGCATAACTCCCTGCCAGCAGCCCCAGGGTGCGGCCGTTGCTGGTGAAACTCGCCAGCAAGAAGGGCAGCAAGGGAAACACGATGCTCTCGCCCAGCCGGTCGTTGAGCAGGGTGAGAAAGGCGCACAGATAGGTGGAGGGGCGCGAGATTCTCAAGGTGCTTTCACCTGGGGGCAGGGGTTGGCACCAAAGAGGCCGGTGAGCTTCTGGGTGCCCAT
>JBEDHM010000238.1:0-3867 GCA_041174105.1 Cyanobacteriota bacterium
GGCTTGGGGCTTTGGGGGGCCTGGCTGCTCACCGGTTCAACAGCTGCTGCACCACCTGGAGCTGGGAGGTGTCTTTCACGATCAGCACCACGCTCAAGCCCACCAGCAACACAAAACCCGATTGCATGAAGGCCATCTGGAAGTTTTCGGAGATGGGTTTGCCCCGGACCCCTTCCAGCAGCAGCAGGACAAATTGGCCGCCGTCGAGCAGGGGCAAGGGCAGGGCATTGAGCACGGCCAGGTTGATCGAGATCAGGGCCGTGTAGAGAAACAGGCTGCTGCCGCCCTGCTTGGCCAGCGAGGCACCCATTTCCACAATCTTCACCGGCCCGGACACCTGACCAGCGGTTTCGCCGAAGTGGGTGGCGAGGGTCACAAAGCCATCCACCGTGCGGCGGCTGATCACGACAAAGTCGCGGTTGGCTTGGCGAATCGGCTCCAGCAGGCCCCGGGCGGGCCGGAAGGCTTCGCTGCCATTGGGTTGCAGCTGGGCCCCGATACGGCCCACGCCGCCCAGATTGGCCGGCACGAGCTTCAGCCTCACCTGGCGGCCATCCCGCTCGGCCACCAAGGACAAGCTGCGACTTGGGGCCGCTTTGATCGCATCCACCAGGGCTGCCACGGCGTCCTGGCCGCCGCCAATGGATTGGCCAGCGAGGCTCACGATCCGATCGCCGGGTTTGAGGCCCGCTTCAGCTGCGGCCTGGTGGGGTTGCACGGCCGCCACGAGAACCCCTGGGGTGGCGCTGAAGCCAGCGGGAATCCCCACCAGATAGCCCTGGCCTACCAGCACAAGCCAGGCCAGCAGGAGATTGGCGAGCACCCCCGCGGCGATCACCAGGGCCCGCTGATGCAGGGGGCGATTGCTGAGTAGGTCGGGATCGTCCTTGGGAATCGTGCTGTCGGTGTCGTCGTCGGGGAAGGCCACAAAGCCCCCCAGTGGGATTGCCCGCAGGGCAAATTGCACGCCGCGGCGCTGGCGTTCCAGCAGCACTGGGCCAAAGCCGATCGAAAAGCTGCTGACGCGAATGCCCTGCCAGGTGGCCGCAAAAAAGTGGCCGGCTTCGTGCACCACGACCAGGCCCGCCAGGATCGCCAGTGCGGTCAGAACCCCCATGCAGCGCGCGGCCTCAAACCACCCATTGTGGGTGCTCAGGCCGGGGTGATGCGCTCCGAGCCGAAGTACGGCACCAGGGCGGCGGGAAGTTTCACGCTGCCATCGGCCTGTTGGCCGTTCTCCAGCAGGGCTGCCATGGTGCGGCCCACCGCCAGGCCACTGCCATTGAGGGTGTGCAGCAACTGGGTGCCGTTGCTGTCTTTGAGGCGAATGGCGGAGCGGCGCGCCTGGAAGTCGCCACACACGCTGCAGCTGGAAATCTCCCGGTAGGCCCCGGCCCCCGCCAGCCAGACCTCCAGGTCGTAGGTGCGGGCTGCGGAAAAGCCCATGTCGCCAGTGCAGAGTTCAATCTTGCGGTAGGGCAGCTCGAGGGCTTCGAGCACCGCTTCCGCATCGGCCGTGATCTGTTGGTGGGCGTCGGCGGAGTGCTCGGGGTGGCAGAACCAATACAGCTCCACCTTGTTGAACTGGTGCAAACGGATCAGGCCGCGGGTGTCCCTGCCATAGGAGCCGGCTTCCCGCCGAAAGCAGGGGGTGTAGGCCACGTATTTGAGGGGCAGCCTGTCGGCGGGGATCACCTCATCGCGGTGCAGGGAGGTGACGGGAACCTCGGCGGTGGGGGTCAGCCAGAGGTCGTCGTCGGCGCAGCGGAAGCTTTCCTCGGCAAATTTGGGCAGCTGGCCCGAACCGGTGAGGCTGGCGGAGTTCACCAGGATGGGCGGCAGCACTTCGCGGTAGCCCTTGCCGGTGTGCAGATCGAGCATGAAGTTGATCAGGCTTCGCTCCAGGCGGGCTCCCTGACCCATCAGGGTCACAAACCGGCTCTGGGCGATGCGCACCGAGCGCTCGGTTTCGAATAGCCCCAGGCGCTCGCCGATTTGCCAGTGCTCTTGCAGGGTTTCGCCGGCGGCAGCCAGGCGCGGCGATCCCCAACGCTTCACCTCCACGTTGTCGGCTTCGCTGCTGCCATCGGGGGCTTCGGCCGCCGGGAGATTGGGCAGGGCAACCAGCTGTTCCCGCAGCTTGGTTTGGAGATGCTTCTCCTCCTCTTCCAGCACCGCCACCTGCTGCTTGATCCGGTTGCCCTCATCGCGCAGGCCCTGCACCGCAGGGCCATGGGGGGCTTCTCCGCTTTTGATCAGGGCGCCCACCTCCTTGCCGATGCGGTTGCCTTCGGCCTGGAGGTTGCTGCGCTTGTCTTGCAGGTCGCGCTCCTGCTTGGCGATCAGCTGCAACTTGGTGAGATCGAGCACCATGCCGCGCCTGCCGAGCTGCTGGGCAATCAGCTCAGGGTTTTCGCGCAGCAGGCGCTGATCCAGCACGGTGGTTGGGCAAGTGGCCCGAGCCTAGGGGCCTGGGTTCAGAGCACCTGCACCACTTCATCCACTTCCGGGATGGCTTCGCGCAGCTTGCGCTCGATGCCCATCTTCAGGGTCATGGTGCTGCTGGGGCAGGAGCCGCAGGCCCCCTGCAGACGCACCTTCACGATCGGGCCATCGATTTCCACCACTTCCACGTTGCCGCCATCGGCCATCAGATAGGGACGCAGCTCATCGAGGGTGCGCTCCACGTTCTCGAGGGTGAGGGCCCGGGGATCGTTGGCTTCCGTTGAGGCCGTTGCGGCTTCGGTGCTCATGGGGTGCTGCTGTTGCTGTGTTGGAGCTTAGGAAGGGGGATGGTCAGCGATGGTCCCCAGGATTCCAGTTAGTGCAGTTGGCGTCCCAAGCAATCAGCCGTACGGAGTGCTGAGACCACGGCCGATGCTGTGACAGGGAACGGCTCGTTATGGCTGGTTTCGCTTGGAATGCAGCTGCGCTCGGCGATGGTTCGCAGCTGGTCATCGCTGTTGGCATCAACTCCCACCTCCGCCAGGGTGATTGGCAGTCCCACCGCCTTTTGGTAGCGGAAGATCTCGGAAATCTCGTCCTGGGGTCTGCCTTCGAGCACCAATTGGGTGACCAAACCGAAGGCCACCTTCTCGCCATGAATGCAGCGGTGGCTGCCGGGGATTTCGGTGATGCCGTTATGCACCGCATGGGCCACGGCCAGGCCGCCACTTTCAAAGCCGAGTCCTGAGAGCAGATTGTTCGCTTCCACAACCCTTTCCAGCGCGGGGGTGGTTGCCTGTGCGTCCACGGCCGCGCAGGCCGCAGGTCCGTCGGCCAACAGGATCTCGCAACAGAGTTTGGCCAGGGCGGTACCAGTCGTGGTTGGCAAGCCGCCTACGACGTTGTGCCGGCAGCTCTCGCGCACCGTGCGGGCTTCAAACCAAGTGGCCAAGGCATCGCCAAGACCCCCCACCAATTGGCGTTTAGGGGCCCGAGCTACCACCTCCGTATCCACAAGGACCAGTAGCGGATGTCGGTTGTAAAAGCGACAGCCCTCAACGCTGCCGTGCGGGGTGTAGATCACCGAAAGCGCGCTGCAGGGTGAGTCGGTGCTCGCCAAGGTGGGTGTGATCACGGCGGGTAGCTCAAGCGCATCAGCGACGGCACGCGCTGTGTCAGAGGCTTTGCCGCCGCCCGCCCCAACGACGGCAGAAAAGCTGTGCGACTCGGCCAGGGCGACCAACCGTTCGATCTCAGCGGTGCTGCATTCGCCTCCAAAGGCTTCGATCACTGGCTCGATCCCTACGCAAGGCAAGGTGCTCTGCCAAATCGGGGCAAGCTCGCGCCGGGCTGTGCCAGCAGCGACAAACAGCACTGGGCCCTTCAGCCCCAACCGTTGGAGCTCCCGCCCCAGTTCATGGG
>JBEDHM010000239.1:0-5022 GCA_041174105.1 Cyanobacteriota bacterium
GGCCATGATCTAGAGCTCGGGTGTGATTCGGATACGGGTGGGCAAACCACCTATGTGCTCGAACTGGCGCGGGTTTTGGCGGCCCATCAGGCGGTGGACCGGGTGGAGGTGATCACGCGTCAGATCCACGACCAGCGAGTTGCAACGGATTACGCCCAGCCCACCGAAGTCATCGGCGCGGGGGCCCTGATCCGGCGTTTGGCGTTCGGTCCGCGCCGCTATCTGCGCAAGGAATTGCTCTGGTCCCATCTGGATGATCTGGTGGGCCGTCTTGCCAACCACCTCACCCAGCAGAAGCGTCTGCCTGATTGGATCCATGCCCATTACGCCGATGCCGGCTATGTGGGTGCAGTGCTGGCTCGGCGGCTGCGCTTGCCTTTGGTGTTTACGGGCCATTCCTTAGGCCGCGAGAAACGCCGGCGGCTGATGGCTGCAGGGGTTGCGTTGCAGCAGATCGATGGCCACTACGCCATGGTGCGGCGCATTGAGGCGGAGGAGATGGCGCTGGCCCAGAGCCAGTTGGTGATCACGAGTACCGAGCAGGAGCGTCAGCAGCAATACGCCCGCTATGGCGCCTTTTGCCCTGAGCGGGCGGTGGTGATTCCGCCGGGGGTGGACGGACACAGTTTTTTCCCTGGGCCCTTTGAGCCCCTTCCCGCAGATTCGCCTGATGGCCTCTTGCCAGCCGAGCCCTCTACGGCCGCCATGCTCGAGCCATTTCTGCGGGATCCCAACCGGCCGCCGGTGCTGGCCATTTGCCGCGCCGATCCCCGCAAGAACATTGCGGCCCTGGTGGAGGCGTTTGGGCGCTCCGAACGGCTGCGCCGCCATCACAACCTGGTGTTGGTGTTGGGCTGCCGCCAGGATTGCCGCGCCTTGGAGCGCCAGCCCAGAGAGCTGATGCAGCAGCTGTTTGAGCTGGTGGATCGCTACAACCTCTATGGCAGCGTGGCGTATCCCAAGCAGCACCGCCGCGAGCAGATTCCGGCGCTTTATCGGTGGGCGTCTCGCCTGGGGGGGGTGTTTGTGAATCCAGCCCTCAGTGAACCCTTTGGCCTCACCTTGCTGGAGGCCGCCGCCTGCGGCCTGCCCGTTGTTGCCACCGACGATGGCGGCCCCCGCGACATCCTGCAGCGCTGCCAGAACGGCCTGTTGGTGGATGTGTCGGATTTGGCGGCCCTGCAGCGCGCGATCGAGCAGAGCCTCAGCGATCCGCTGCGTTGGCAGCGTTGGCGCTCCAACGGCCTCAAGGCGATTGCCGAGGCCTACAGCTGGCAGGCCCACGGCGAGCACTACCTGCAGGCGGTGGGCCAGAGGCTGCTCTCTGCTCCCCCTAGGGAGCAGGACTGGACACCCCGGCGTAATGGCTGTTGGCGTCAGGCATCCAGTAACTGAGATCGTTTTGCCAGAAGATGCGCCCTGGCAGTTGGTTGGTGGTGAGCTTGGTGCCGGCCAGTGCCGTGACCAACTGGCCCATCTCCAGGCCTGAGAGGTCGGTCTTCACGTCATCGCCGGCGATCTTGAGCAGGGCCGGCAGCTGGGCCAAGGTGGTGGGTTGGCCCAATTTTTTGAACACCTGGGCCAGCACCAGTTTTTGCCGTTCCATCCGCCCCAGATCCCCCAGTTCATCGTGGCGGAACCGCAGGAAACCCTCGAGCTGCTCGCCTTTGAGCAGCTGCGGGCCTGGATAGAGATCGATGTAAAGGCCCTGGGTTTTGTCGGTGTACACCATCCGTTTGGGCACGTTCACCTCCACCCCACCGAGGGCATCACCCAGCCGTTTCACCGCCTGCAGATCGATGCGCACGTAGCGATCCACCGGAGCCTGCAGCAGGTTGGTGAGTTCCTGTTTCACCAAATCAAAGCCGCCGTAGTTGTAGAGCGCATTGGCCTTGAGCACCCCGTACTGCGGCGTTTCCACGAAGGTGTCGCGGGGCACTTGGGTGAGCTCGGTTTTGCCGTTCTTGATTTGAACGGTGAACATCACATCGGTGTTGCCGGCCACTTTGTCGGTGCCCATCACCAGGATGCGGCGATCCCCCAGGCTGAAGGGATTCACCAGGGCCCCGAGGCTGTGGGGTCCATGCAGCAGGGCCGCGATCGCTCCCCCCGTGAGCTGGGGGATTGGACCACTCAAGCCCCAGCCCACGGCAATGCCCAGGGCAAAGGGCATCAGGGGCGAGCGTTTGCGGCGGGCTGATTTGCCCGGAACCGTTCTGGGGCCCCGCTTTGGGGGCTCTTGGCGTGGCGTACGTTCGCGCCGTTGGCGGCGTTCCTGGCGCTGCTGCTCCAGATCCGTGACCCGAGCGCCGCGGCGGGTGTCGGCCTGGCGGCGACGCGGACGGGGTTGGGCCTGGGTCATGGTGCTGCTTGCTCGGCGCACCATAAGGGGCAGATCCCTGCTGCACCAGGGGGGCTCACAGGATTGGCTGACGGGGTTGGGCGCTGGTTGCCGCGCGATCAGCTCCCGCTCCTCACCCGGATCAAGCTGGCGGCCGCAGCGGCCTTCTGGCGCGATTCGGTTTCGCTGGCCCCCTGGGCCAGCACCACCCCCATGCGCCGATGGGGCCGGGCATCGGGTTTGCCAAACAGCAGCACCTGGGTGTCGGGCTCGTTCAGTGCAGCGGCTACGCCTTCGATCTGCACGCTTGCAAGGGTTTCCGAGGCGAGCACCACCCGGCTGGCGGCCGGACCCAGCGAACGGATCGCCGGAATGGGCATCCCCAGAACGGCCCGCAGATGCAGTTCGAATTCATTCAGGTTCTGGCCCATCAGGGTTACCAGGCCCGTGTCGTGGGGGCGGGGGGAGAGCTCGGAGAACACCACCTCCAGGTCGCTTGGATCGCTGCCGGGGCGCCTGCAGAGGAAAAATTCCACCCCAAACAGCCCCGCTCCTCCCAGGTGGTCGGTCACGGCTTTGGCCATGGCCTGGGCCTCGGCCAGTTGCTGGGCTCCCATGGCGGCAGGTTGCCAGCTGCACTGGTAGTCGCCGCGCTCCTGGATGTGGCCAATCGGCGGGCAAAACAGGGTGGTTCCCTGCCAAGGCTTCACGGTGAGCAGGGTGATTTCCAGCTCGAAGTGGAGAAATTCCTCCACGATCACCCGGTTGCTTTCGCCGCGGGCACCGGCCATGGCCGCCTCCCAGGCCCCGGCGATCTGCTCGGGCCCGTGCACCACGCTCTGGCCCTTGCCCGATGAGCTCATCACCGGCTTCACCACCACGGGCCAGCCCAGGGGAGCGGCGGCGGCGGCCAGCTCAGCCGCACTCTCGGCGTAGGCAAAGCGAGCGGTGCGCAGTCCCAGCTCCTGGGCCGCTAGATCGCGGATGCGATCGCGGTTCATGGTGATGGCGGTGGCCCGGGCCGTGGGAATCACGGTGATGCCCTCGGCCTCCAGCTCGGCCAGCGCATCCACGGCCAGGGCCTCAATTTCTGGAATCACCACATCGGGTTGGTGCTGGCGCACCACGGCCTTGAGGGCCTCGGCTTCGCCCATGGCCACCACCTCGGCACAGTCGGCCACCTGCATCGCGGGAGCGCCGGCGTAGCGATCCACGGCAATCACCCGGCACCCCAGCCGCTGGGCGGCGATCGCCACCTCTTTACCCAGTTCGCCGCTGCCCAGCAGCATCACGGTGCGGGGAAAGGGCTGGTCTGGAAGGTGGGCCATGGCAGCAGCGAAGAGGCGGTGCGCAGGCAGAATCCTGCCGCAGCCCTGCTAAACAGGCTGCCGGAACGCAAGGAGCGCCATGGACTGGCCCAGTGCAATGGCTTGGTGCGGAGCCGTTCAACCATTGCTTGGCTTCAGCACCGCCGGGGATGCGGCCAATGGGCTGCTGTTTGGCTGGGATATCGCCGATCTGCAGACAGGGGCCCTGGTGTATCTGGGTCTGTCGTCGCTGGCGTTTGTGGTGGTGTGGGTGGTGGGCTATTTCCGCCGCACCAGCTGATCAGCTGTCGCCCAGCAGGGTGAGCTGGCAAACGGGTGATTCTTCGCTCACAAAGCCGTAGGCCCCAAACACCTCCGGGTCGGGGTGGGTGATGTGCTGGCCATCGCTGTGGCGCTCCAGGGCAAAGCCCTCGTTGGCCATGCGCCGCATCAGGGCTGCCGCCTCTTCAAACCGGGCAGCCATTGCCTCCAGGCTGGCGCAATCGGAGGTCAGACCCGTTTCCTTCCAGGTGAAGTAGGCCATCGCGCGGCAGGGATCGTGGGGTGGCGGTGGTCAGGGCAGCAACAGCAGACCCACCCCTACCAGTAGCAGGCTGGCGGTCCAAAAACGGATCACCACCTGCTCTTCGCCGAGGCCGCCCAGCTCGAAATGGTGGTGGAGCGGTGCCATGCGAAACACCCGTTTGCCCACCCCATCGGGTCCCTTGGTGGCCTTGAACACCCACACCTGCACGATCACCGACAGGGATTCGGCCAGAAACACGCCTCCCATCACGAGCAGCGGCCAGAGGCTGTTCGAGAGCAGGGCCACCGCAGTGAGCGAGGCCCCCATGGCCAGGGATCCGGTATCCCCCATGAACAGCTTGGCTGGATGGCGGTTGTGGATCAGAAAGCCCAGCCAGCACCCGGCCATCGCCAGGCAGAAAGCGGCCAGGGAGGGATCGCCCTGGTTGCCGCGCAGCATCAATTGCAGGCCCAGGCCGGTAAACACCACGGCACCGCAGCCGGCCGCCAGGCCATCGAGGCCATCGGTGAGGTTGGTGGCGTTGCTTTCAGCCAGAAACACGAACAAGCCCAGGGGCCAGATCAGCAGCCCCAGGGGCAAGACCCAACCCAGGGGCAGGGCCACATCGCCAGCCTCTGGGCCCCCCATCCAGCTGCCGGCCGCGGCCCAGATCAAAAACAGCAGGGCTGCCCCGGCCTGCAAGAGCAATTTGCCCTTGGGGGTGAGGCCCGTATTGGTTTGTTTGGTGAGGCTGCGCCAGTCGTCGACGGCGCCAATCGCCAGGTAGGCCAGGGTGATGGCCCCCACCGCCAACAGCCGGGGATCGGAGGGGGTGATCAACCCACCCA
>JBEDHM010000240.1:0-5340 GCA_041174105.1 Cyanobacteriota bacterium
GCGGGGACCTGGTGGGTGTTGATCGCTTCCTGCGGGGAGCGGGGCAGGCGCTGTTGCGCAGCTTCCACCAGGCCCCGGAACAGCGGGTGGGGTTTGCCCGGGCGCGAGAGGAATTCGGGGTGGTACTGGCAGGCGGTGAAGAATGGGTGGTTCTTCAATTCGATCAGTTCCACCAGGCGGCCATCGGGGGAGGTGCCGCTGATCTCGTAGCCCGATTCCAGGAACAGGTTCCGGTAGGCGTTGTTGAATTCGTAGCGGTGGCGGTGACGCTCGTACACCACCTCATCGGCGTACAGGCGCTGGCCCATGGTGCCCGGGGTCAGCCGGCAGGGATACACCCCCAGACGCATCGTGCCGCCTAGATCCACCACATCCTGCTGTTCGGGCAGCAGGTGAATCACCGGATGGGCGGTATCGGGATCCAGTTCGGCGCTGGTGGCACCCACAAGCCCGGCCTGGTTGCGGGCCCACTCGATCACGGCGCACTGCATGCCCAGGCATAGGCCCAAAAAGGGCACCCTCTGCTCCCGTGCCCAGCGGATCGATGCCACCTTGCCATCCACGCCCCGGTTGCCAAAGCCGCCGGGCACCACCACCGCATCCATCCCCGCCAGCAGGGCTTCGGCCCCCTGGGCTTCGATCTGTTCGGCGCAGATCCAGTGCAGGTCCAGGGAGGCATCCATCGCCAGGCAGGCATGGCGCAGGGCCTCGACTACCGAGAGGTAGGCGTCGTTGAGCTGCACGTATTTGCCCACCAGGGCCACCTTCACGGCGGGACCGGGGTTGCGCAGTTTGGTGACCAGCTGCTGCCAGCCCACCATGTCGCTCTCGTGGTTGGGCAGGTTGAGCACATCGAGCACCTCGTTGCAGAGGCCCGCCTGTTCCATTGCCAGGGGCACCGCGTAGATGCTGTCCGCATCGAGGGCTTCGATCACGGCGTTGGTGGCTACGCCACAGAAGCCGCCGATCTTGCGCTTGAGGTCGTCGTTGATGGGGCGATCGCTGCGGCACACGAGCACATCGGGCTGGATGCCAATCGAGCGCAGTTCCTTCACCGAGTGCTGGGTGGGCTTGGTCTTGAGCTCCCCTGAGGTGCCGATGAAGGGCAGCAGGGTCACGTGCACGTAGGCCAGATCGTGGCGGCCCACATCGCCCCGAAATTCGCGAATGGCTTCCAGGAAGGGCAGCGATTCGATGTCACCCACGGTGCCGCCGATCTCGGTGATCACCACATCGGCGCCGCTGTTGGCAGCCACCCGTTGAATGCGCTCGCGGATCTCGCCGGTGATGTGGGGGATCACCTGCACGGTGCCGCCGTTGTAGTCGCCGCGGCGTTCTTTGTTGATCACCGATTGGTAGATCGAGCCGGTGGTCACGCTGTTGAGCCGTGACATGGCGGTGTCGGTGAACCGCTCGTAGTGCCCGAGGTCGAGATCGGTTTCGGCGCCGTCTTCCGTGACGAACACCTCACCATGTTGATAGGGGCTCATCGTGCCCGGATCCACATTGAGGTAGGGATCGAGCTTCAGGATTGAAACGCTGTAGCCCCGGGATTTGAGCAACCGTCCCAGGCTGGCCGCCACGATCCCCTTGCCAATGCTGGAGACCACACCGCCAGTAACAAAGACGAATTTGCTCATGGCGGATCGGCTGACTCTTCAATCTACCGGCCGCCACCAGGGGCTCTTTCAGCCCTGCCGATCAGCCCTCCAACAGGCTGCGCAGCATCCAGGCGGTTTTCTCGTGGATCTGGAGGCGCTGGGTGAGCAGATCGGCCGTGGGCTGGTCGTTGGCTTCGTTCACCAGATCAAACAGGTCGCGGGCGGTGCGGGCCACGGCCTCATGGCCCATCACCAGTTCATGGATCATGGCCGTGGCCTGGGGCACGCCTTGGGTTTCCTGGATCGTGGCCAGGGAGGCAAAGGTGGCGCCGCCGTAGGGGGCGGGCAGGCCCAGGGCCCGGATCCGCTCGGCGATCACGTCCAGGGCGGTCCACAGCTCGGTGTACTGCTCCATGAACATCAGGTGGAGCGTGTTGAACATCGGCCCGGTCACGTTCCAATGGAAGCCGTGGGTCTTGCCGTAGAGCACGTAGCTGTCGGCCAGCAGGCGACCCAGACCAGCTGCAATCTGCTGGCGCTGGGCTTCGGGAATGCCGATGTCGATGGCGGGAGCAGAGAGGCCAGCGGCGGTCATGGCGGCTTGAACGGAATGCCCAAGTCTTAGCTCAGCCGCCAGGCATTGGGACCTTTCCGTTGGGACTCGCGAGGGAGGGCTTGGCATGGGTTCTGGCGAGGGTCTTGCCGAGGGGCCTCTTTGGCCCTAGTCCTCTTCGTCGACCCAGGTGCTGGCCACATGCAGCTCGTCGAGTTGCTTGGCGGCCACGCCGCCGGGGGCCCCGGTGAGCAGGCAGCGGGCTTGCTGGGTTTTGGGGAAGGCGATGGTGTCGCGGATTGATTCCTCGCCGGCCAGCAGCATCACCATGCGGTCGATGCCAAAGGCCAGGCCGCCATGGGGCGGGGCCCCCAGATCCAGGGCTTCCATCAGGAAGCCGAACTGCTGATTGGCTTCCTCAATGGGCAGGCCGATCGTTTGCAGCACCTGGCGCTGGAGGGCCGAATCGTGGATACGCAGGGAGCCGCCGCCCAGTTCCAGGCCGTTGAGCACCAGGTCATAGGCCTGGGCGCGGGCCGTGGGCAAGGTGGTGGCCCAGGCGGCGGGATCGTCGCCCAGATCGGTGGCATTCGGGGCGCAGAAGGGGTGGTGCAGAGCTTCGAGCCGGTTCTCATCGGCGTTGAACTCAAACATCGGGAAATCCACCACCCACAGAAAATTCCAGCGGTCGTTGTCGCGATCGGCGCTCACCAGGCCCAGCTCCTTGGCCAGGTACTGGCGCACCCGATCGAGGGCTTTGTTGACCGTGGCGGTGTCGCCTGCGCCAAAGAGCAGCAGGGTGCCGGGCTCGGCGCCGGTGCGGGCCAGCAATTCAGCTTTGGCGGCGTCCGTGAGGTTGTCCTTGATGGCGCCGATGGTGTCGATCTCGCCCCCCTCGCGCACGCGGATGAAGGCCAAACCGCCCGCTCCCGCTGCCTGGGCTTCGCTGAACACGTCGCCGCCGGGTTTGATGCGCACGTTGCTGATGGCCTCATTGCCACCCGCAACCGCGATGCATTTCACCGATCCGCCGGCGGCCACGGCGCCACTGAAGACCTTGAAGCCCATGGTGGCCACCAGGTCGCTCACATTGGTGAGCTCCATGCCGTAGCGGGTGTCGGGCCGGTCGGTGCCGTAGCGCTCCATGGCCTCATGCCAGGTGAGGCGGGGGAAGGGCCTGGGCAAATCGATCCCTTTGACGCTCTTCCAGATGGCCGCCATCAGGGATTCATTGAGCTCCAGGATCTGCTCTTGATCCATGAAGCTCATTTCGATGTCCAGCTGGGTGAATTCCGGCTGGCGATCGGCCCGGAGGTCTTCATCGCGGAAGCAGCGGGCCACCTGGTAGTAGCGCTCAATGCCGCCCACCATCAGCAGCTGTTTGAACAGCTGGGGCGATTGGGGCAGGGCAAACCATTCGCCCCCACACACCCGTGAGGGCACCAGGTAGTCGCGGGCGCCTTCGGGGGTGGAGCGGGTGAGCACCGGGGTTTCCACCTCGATGAAACCCTGGTCTTCGAGGAAGCGGCGGGCGGCCTGGATTGTGCGGGCCCGCAGCCGCAGGTTGTGGTTCATGCGCTCGCGGCGCAGATCCAGGTAGCGGTGGCGCAGGCGCAGCTCTTCGCGCACCTGATCGTCGTCATGCACCGATACCGCAAAGGGCAGGTTGCCCCGCACCGGGTTGAGCACGGTGATGGCGCTGGCAAGCACCTCGATCTGACCGGTGGCGAGTCGCTCGTTGATCGATTCGGCGGGCCGTGGGCGCACGGTGCCGCTCACCTGGATCACCGTCTCGTTGCGCAGGTGTTCGGCCACGGCAAAGGCTTCGGCGCCCAGGTCGGGGTCCACGGTGATCTGCACGGTGCCGCTGCGGTCGCGCAGGTCGATGAAGATCACGCCGCCATGGTCTCGGCGCCTGTCCACCCAGCCGCACAGTTGCACCGGCTGGCCTTGGGGCTGCCCTTTGGATTCACCGCGCAAATCACCGCACCCGTGGCTGCGCATGGAGCATCCAGACATCAACGGGTGATTTTCCCACGCCACCTGGGAGCGGCCCTGGCGGCGGCTGGCAAGGCCCTAGCCGCGCCGATAAAAGGGCCGTTTCACCACCACGGCCGGCTCGGCTTTGCCGCGGATCTCCACGGCCAAGGGATGGCCGATGGTTGCCAGCGCCGTGGGCACGTAGGCCAGGGCGATCGCCTCGCCCAGGGTGGGCGACCAGCTGCCACTGGTGACCTCCCCCACCACCTCTCCGTTGTGAAGCACCGGATAGCCATGGCGAGCAATGGCCCGGCCCGCCAATTTGAGGCCCACCAGGCGCCGCTCCACGCCTTCCGCGCTCTGGCGCTCGAGCACCTCCCTGCCCACAAAGGGCTTGGGCATCTCCAGGTGCACCAGCCAGCCCAGGCCGGCCTCCAGGGGGCTGGTTCTGGC
This sequence comes from Cyanobacteriota bacterium, assembly GCA_041174105.1. Classification (GTDB taxonomy): domain Bacteria; phylum Cyanobacteriota; class Cyanobacteriia; order PCC-6307; family Cyanobiaceae; genus Cyanobium_A. Next base: position 4,588 of record JBEDHM010000240.1, read on the forward strand.
ATCCATGTCGTTGCCGTAGAGATGCATCGCCGCCTCCAGGCGCAGGGTGTCGCGGGCGCCGAGCCCGCAGGGCACCACCCCCATGCCGATCAGCTGCTCCCACAGGGCAACCCCAGCAGCCCGCTCGAGCAGCAACTCGAAGCCGTCTTCACCGGTATAGCCGGTGCGCCCCATAAACACCCTGGCCCCTCTGGCGCTGCCGGTGGCTGAACCATTCAGGTTCAACTCCCGATGGCCAAAGCGCGGCAGTCCGCCGAGGTCTTCGCCGCTCAGGGCAGCGAGGGTGGTGGCCGCTTCGGGCCCCTGAAGGGCCAACAGCACCCCATCGCCCTTGTGATCGCTCACCGTGATACCGGCGGGTTCGAGCTGGCTGCGGATCCAGAGGGTGTCAGCGTCGGCGCAGGCCGCATTGATCACCAGCAGCAGTTCACCACTGGGACCCGCTGGGGTATCGACCTGGCCGCGGTCGTAAACGATCAGGTCGTCGCGGATGCCGCCGGCTTCATTGAGCAGCACCGTGTAGCAGGCCTCCCGCGGTCCGATGCGAAACAGATCGGTGGGTACGAGGGCTTGGAGGGCATCTTTGGGGTTGGCGCCGCGCAGGCTGAGTACCCCCATGTGGGAGATGTCGAACACGCCGCAGCCGTTGCGCACGGCGTTGTGCTCTGCCACCAGGCCGCCAAATTGCACCGCCATTTCCCAGCCGGCAAAGGGCACCATGCGGCCACCGGCGGCCTTGGCGGCGGCAAACAG
>JBEDHM010000241.1:0-2950 GCA_041174105.1 Cyanobacteriota bacterium
GCATTGGGAGCCGCCGCCTCGCTTGGTTCAGCAGGCTGGGGCTCATCCTTTTTGATCATCAGCACCTGGGGAGGCTTGCGCTGGGGCGCCACCGGCTGGGGGCGCGGCGAAGCGGGCCGCAGGGGCCGGGCCGAGGGCGCAGGCGGTTGGTTGCCGGTTCCGGCCATCTCCACAGGGGCTGAGAGCCCCACACTGTAGGGAGCAGATCACAAGCCATGGCGCGGCAGCACCACCTGAGCAGGATGGCCTGGCCGGAGGTGGAGCGGGCCGCCGGCCTTCCTGGCAGCACGGTGGTGTGGCCCTTTGGGGCGATCGAGCAACACGGCCCCCACTTGCCCCTGGGCACCGATGGCCTGTTTGCCGACCGGTTAGTGGAGGCGGTGCTGGAGCGGCTGGACCAGGATCTTCCGATCTGGAGGCTGCCGCTGCAGAGCCTTGGATTTTCCCCAGAGCACCGGGGGTTTGCGGGCACCCTCACCCTGCCGGCGGAGCTCTTGATCACCCAAATCGTGGCCATTGGCCAAGGGCTGGCGGGATCGGGATTTCAACGCCTGGTGCTCCTCAACGGCCACGGCGGTCAGATTGCGCTGCTGCAGACGGCTGCCCGCCAACTGCGCAGCCAGGTGCCAACCCTGGGGGTATTGCCCTGCTTTCTCTGGAGCGGCGTGGAGGGCATCGGCGATCTGATCCCAGAACCCGAACGCAGCCAAGGGCTGCACGCCTCCCTGGCCGAAACCAGCCTGATGCTGCACCTGGCTCCAGAGCTGGTGGGAAGCGAGCGCCCCAGCGATGGCCAGCCCGACCAGGGCCCACCGGCAGGCTGGAGTCTGGAGGGGGCCGCTCCGACGGCCTGGCTGACCCGGGATCTCAGCGCCACCGGGGTGATTGGCGACAGCCGCGGCTCCAGCGCCGCCCTGGGCGCCCAGCTTTGGGATCGGTTGGTGGAAGGCTGGCGGCAACGGTTCGAAGCCCTGCTCCGCAGCGACTGGCCCCCCACCGACCGGCCGGAACCTGGTTGAGGGTGGTTACAGTCGGCTGAATTGCCCACCGCGAGCGGCCGTTATGGCGTCCATTGCCTCCCCCGTAGCCCCCCAGGCCGATGCCGCTGCCAACGGCCTGGACCAAGACCTGCAACTGCCCGACTTCAGCAGCGAGACCTACAAAGACGCCTACAGCCGCATCAACGCGATCGTCATCGAGGGCGAGCAGGAAGCCCATGACAACTACCTCGCCATCGGCACCCTGATCCCCGATCAGGCCGACGAGCTCACCCGACTGGCCCGGATGGAGCTCAAGCACATGAAGGGCTTCACGGCCTGTGCCCAAAATCTCGGCGTCACCGCCGACATGGCCTTCGCCAAGACGTTCTTCTCCCCCCTGCACGGCAACTTCCAAAAGGCCCTGGCCGAAGGCAAGGTGGTGACCTGTCTGCTGATCCAGGCCCTGCTGATTGAGGCCTTTGCGATCGCGGCATACCACATCTATATCCCTGTGGCCGATCCCTTCGCCCGCAAAATCACCGAGGGTGTCGTCAAGGACGAATACACCCACCTCAACTACGGGCAGGAATGGCTCAAAGCCAACCTGGAAGCCAGCCGCGCCGAACTGGAACAGGCCAATCGCGACAACCTGCCCCTGGTGCGTCAGATGCTCGACCAGGTGGCCGGCGACGCTGCCGTGCTGCAGATGGACAAAGAGGATCTGATCGAAGACTTCCTGATCGCTTACCAGGAAGCCCTCACCGAGATCGGTTTCACCACCCGTGAAATCGCCAAAATGGCTGCCGCCGCCCTGATTTGAGCAGGCCTTTCGCCTGTCTCACCATGGCAAGATGTAGCGTCCGCGACATCCTCGGGGTGAGCCCATGTTCGGCCTGATCGGTCACTCCACCAGTTTTGAGGATGCCCGAGCCAAGGCCCAGGTCCTTGGATTCCCGGAATACGCCGAGGGCGACCTCGACATGTGGTGCAGTGCACCGCCGGTGTTTGTGGAGCGCATTCAGCTCACCAGCCCCACAGGCAAAAGCATCGAAGGGGCCTACATCGACTCCTGCTTCGTGCCGGAAATGCTGAGCCGGTTCAAAACGGCTCGGCGCAAAGTGCTCAATGCGATGGAGCTGGCCCAAAAATCAGGGCTCGACATCACCGCCCTGGGCGGCTTCACCTCGATCATTTTCGAGAATTTCAACCTGCTCAAAGAGCAGCAAATCCGCGCCACCACCCTCGATTGGCAGCGCTTCACCACCGGCAACACCCACACCGCCTGGGTGATCTGCCGCCAGGTGGAAACCAATGCCGCAGCCCTCGGGATCGACCTGAGCCAGGCCACGGTGGCTGTGATTGGCGCCACCGGCGACATCGGCAGCGCTGTCTGCCGCTGGATGAGCCAGCGCACCGGCGTCAAAGACCTGCTCTTGGTGGCACGGCAACAGCAACCGCTGCTTGACCTGCAGGCAGAGCTTGGCGGCGGCCAGATCCTCAGCCTTGAGGAAGCCCTCCCCCTGGCCGATGTGGTGGTCTGGGTGGCCAGCCTGCCCCAAACCCTCACGATCGATGCGGCCAACCTCAAGAAGCCCTGCTTGATGATCGATGGCGGCTACCCCAAAAACCTCGACAGCAAGGCCAGTGGGGAGGGCATCCACGTGCTCAAGGGCGGCATCGTGGAATTCGGCAGCGATATCGGCTGGCAAATGATGGAAGCGGCCGAGATGGAGAAACCCCAGCGCCAGATGTTTGCCTGCTTCGCCGAGGCCATCCTTCTCGACTTCGAAGGAATCCACACCAACTTCAGCTGGGGACGCAACAACATCAGCCTGGCCAACATGGACCTGATCGGGACCGCCTCCCTGCGCCACGGCTTCCAAGCCCTGGGATTGCCAGGTGCCGCTGGCTGTTCCGTTGGGGCAGCGGCCAACCCATCAACCCTCCTGGGATCGAAGCAGGTCGTGGCC
>JBEDHM010000242.1:0-2749 GCA_041174105.1 Cyanobacteriota bacterium
CCCCTTCTGCTTCATCGATCAGCAACCCCCCGGCAAGCGCCGCAGCCTGTATCTCAAGGACGACGACTACCGCCTCAGCTTTCTTTACGGCTCCTACCTCACCCTCACCAATCTGGGCGCCTCCGATTGGCAGCGCATCGAAGAGCAACGACTCTCTCCTTTGTTTGTGTCGGTGCACGCCACCGATCCCGAACTGCGCAGCCAGCTATTGGTGAATCCCCGGGCTGGGCTGCTGATGGAGCAAGTGGCCTGGTTTGACGAACGGGATCTCCAGCTTCACGCCCAGGTGGTGGTGTGTCCTGGGCTCAATGATGGCCCCGCCCTGGAGCAAAGCCTGCGGGATCTGGCGGCGTATGCCGGTGGGGATTGGCCTGCGGTGCTGTCGGCAGCGGTGGTGCCGGTCGGTCTCACCCGCTTTCGTCCCCCGGGAGATGCACTGCAGCCGGTGGATCGGGCCAGCGCCCGCGCCGTGATTGCTTTGGTGGAGCCCCTGCAGCAGGAGTTTCAACAGCGCCTGGGCAGCCGTTTCGCCTGGCTGTCGGATGAGTGGTATCTGATCGCTGGGCTTCCCCTTCCGCCCCGCGGCACCTATGAGGATCTGCCCCAACAGGAAAACGGGGTCGGCAGCATCCGGGCCTTTTTGGAAGATCTGGATCGGGCAACGGAGGATCTGCCCAAGCGCCTCAGCTCACCGCGGCGTTTGAGTTGGGTGGTGGGGCGGCTGGTGGCGGAAGCCCTGGAACCGGTGGTGGCCCGCCTCAATGCCATTGAGGGGCTGGAGCTGATCCTGCATGGATTGCCCAGCCCCTACTGGGGGCAGGACCAGGTGGTGACAGGCCTGCTCACCGGTTCCGATGTGCTTTCCGGCCTGGAAGGCCAGGACCTCGGTGAAAAGCTGCTGCTCCCCTCGGTGATGCTGCGCCAGGGGGAGCCGGTCTTCCTCGACGATCTCACCCTGGCGGATCTGGAGCAGCGGCTGCCGGTGGCGGTGCAGGTGCTGGGGGGGGCAGACGATTTGGTGGCCGCCTGTACCCGCGATCACACGAATGCTCATTAGGCTCAGCCGTATTCCCAAGGTTTTGGTGTGCGGCGCTTCAGCCTTTCTGCTGCCCTGACGGCCCCCCTGGTTGGCCTGATGGCCTTGCCATGGGCTGGCCAGGCAGCACCCCAGCAGCCCCAACCTCAAGCAAAGCCGGCCAACACCAGCTCTGGCGTTCCCCTGGCTCCTGCCGTGTTGGGGCCCCGTCCCCGGTTGAATCCCAAGGTGGAGCCCAAGGCCGCGACCCAGCTCAAAAGCGGGGTGGGGGATTTAGCGGCTCCCAACAGCTTGGCGCTGCCCACCAAAACGGAGATGGTGCGCATCCAGCAGCTGCGGCCGCTGGGTCTCACCGATGTGGAAAACCTCGCTGAGGTGAACAACCCCAACCTCAAGGCGATTGCTAGCCAGGTGGATCAAGCCCAGAGCAACCTCAGGGCCAAGCTGGCTCTTTGGTATCCCACCTTGGCGTTGAACTCAACGGCACTGCCGACCTATATCACCGGTGAAAATTATTCAAATACCTCTGGCGTTTCGTCCAATTCAAGAATTAATCGCAACGGCTTGGATGCAACGCTGCAAGCCCAATACGCGTTGATCAATCCCCAGCGGGTTCCCGCTGTGGCGGAAGCCAGGGATCAATACGAGAAAGCCAAGTATCAATATGTGGTTTCGCTTCGCGATTTGCGACTGCAGGCGGCCCAGGCCTATTTCGATCTGCAGCAATCCGATGACTCCGTGCGGATTGGCCAGGAATCGGTGCGGGCATCGATCGTGAGCTTGCGCGATGCCCGGGCCCGTTTCCAGGCCGGTGTGGCCACCAAGCTGGAGGTGCTCCAGGCCGAAACCCAATTGGCCCGCGACCAGCAGCTGTTGGCCAGTGGTCTGGCATCCCAGTCGGTGGCCAGGCGAGCCTTGGCGGCCCTGCTGGATTTGCCCTTCAACGTGACCCCAACCGCCAAGGATCCAACTCGGGTGTTGGGGGTTTGGAACGCTTCACTTTCAGACAGCATCGTGGCGGCCTATTCCTTCCGCGAGGAACTGGATCAGGCGGTTTTGGATATCTCCATTGCCAACAGCCAGGCCAACTATGTCCTGGGTGCCGTTCAACCTTTCCTGAATGTTTTTACTGATTTTGGTTATAGCCAATTTCAGGGTAATTCTGGCTCCCTCACGGGTGTCACCACGTCAGGCAATCAATATGCCACCACGTTTGGAGCTAAATTTTCTTGGTCGATCTTTGATGGCGGTGCGGCTGCGGCCCAATCCCGCCAGGCCAAGCAGTTGGCCCAGCAAAATCGCTACCAATTCGCCCAGAAGCGTGATGCGATCCGCCAGGAGGTGGAAACCAGCTTCTACGAATTGCAGAAGAACAACCGCGACATCATCACCACGTCGCGGGAGGTGATTTCCTCACGGGAAGCCCTCCGGCTGGCCCGGCTGCGCTTCCAGGCTGGTGTGACCACCCAGCGCGAAGTGGTCGATAGCCAACGGGACCTCACCCAGGCCGAAGTTCGTTACTCCCAGTCCATCACTGACTACAACAAGCGTTTGGCTGAAATCAGCCGCCGCACTGGCCTCAACCAAGTGGCGAGCTGTTCGGTGCCTGCCCTGCCGGCCGTGAAGCCTGCTGGCGGCTCCGATGTGCCGGTGGAGCCCACCCCCTTGATTCCCGCCTGCCGGGCGGCTTCCCCGGGGGCTGTCTTCTAGTTG
>JBEDHM010000243.1:0-3087 GCA_041174105.1 Cyanobacteriota bacterium
GGAAGTGGAGGCCCGCTTGGGGGATCCTCGCCTGGGGGTGCCGACCGTGGCCGAGGACGCCGCTGCGGCTGCTGGCGGGGAACCCCTGGCGCCGCTGGCGCCTGTGATTGTGGATTTCTCCAGCCCCAACATCGCCAAGGAGATGCACGTGGGGCACTTGCGTTCCACGATCATTGGCGATGCCCTGGCGCGGGTGCTGGAGTTCCGCGGCCATCCGGTGCTGCGGCTGAACCATGTGGGCGACTGGGGTACCCAGTTCGGCATGTTGATCACCCACCTCAAGCAGGTGGCACCGCAGGCTCTCACCACCGCGGATGCCGTCGATCTGGGCGATCTGGTGGCGTTCTACCGGCAAGCCAAAGCCCGCTTTGACAACGATGAGGTCTTCCAGGCCACCAGCCGCGAGGAGGTGGTGAAGCTCCAGGGCGGCGATCCGGTGAGCCGCAAAGCCTGGGGGCTGTTGTGTGACCAGAGCCGACGGGAATTTCAAAAGATCTACGACCGGCTCGCCATTCGCCTGAGCGAACGGGGGGAATCCTTCTACAACCCCTACCTGGAGGCCGTGGTGGACGACCTGGCGGCCGCAGGCCTGCTGGTGACCGACGAGGGCGCCCGCTGCGTGTTTCTGGAGGGGGTGAGCGGTAAGGACGGCAAGCCCCTGCCGGTGATCGTGCAGAAGAGCGACGGCGGCTTCAACTACGCCACCACCGACCTGGCGGCAATCCGCTACCGCTTCGGCGCTCTGCCCGAGGGTGATGGCGCCCGCCGGGTGATCTACGTGACCGATGCTGGCCAGGCCAACCATTTCGCCGGCGTGTTCCAGGTGGCGCAGCGGGCCGGCTGGATCCCCGCCGATGGCCGGCTCGAACATGTGCCCTTCGGTCTGGTGCAGGGCGACGACGGCAAGAAGCTCAAGACCCGTGCCGGTGACACGGTGCGGCTCAAGGATCTGCTGGATGGGGCGCTGGAGCGGGCCGAGGCCGATCTGCGCCGCCGCTTGGCGGACGAGGGGCGCACGGAGGATGAGGCCTTCATCCAGCAGGTGGCCACCACCGTGGGTCTGGGGGCGGTGAAGTACGCCGACCTGAGCACCAACCGGATCACCAACTACCAGTTCAGCTTTGATCGGATGCTGGCCCTCCAGGGCAACACGGCGCCCTATCTGCTCTATGCGGTGGTGCGTATTGCCGGCATTGCCCGTAAGGGTGGCGACCTCGGTGAGCCGGGCGGTGGGGCACCTTCGGTTGGTGCAGGCCCTAGGAGCACCGGGCAGTTGACGTTTAGCGAACCGCAGGAATGGGCCCTGGTGCGGGAGTTGCTCAAGCTGGATGCGGTGATCGCCGAGGTGGAGGAGGAGTTGCTTCCCAATCGGCTCTGCAGCTACCTGTTTGAGCTGAGCCAGGTGTTCAACCGCTTCTACGATCAGATTCCCGTGCTCAAGGCTGAGGAGCCTTCGCGCGCTTCGCGCCTCGCCCTCTGCCGCCTCACCGCCGACACCCTCAAGCTGGGGCTGGGGCTACTCGGCATTGCCACCCTGGAGAGGATGTGACTGAGCCCATGGCGCCCGATCCTTCCCAGCCCCATCAGGTGCCGGCGGCCAGGCCGGAGGTGGAACATCTCCATGCCTACAGCGCGCCGTTGGAAGGGCGACGGGGGCTGTTGCGCCTGGATTTCAACGAGAACACCGTGGGCCCGAGCCCCGAGGTGGTGGCGGCGATCCGCGCCATCCCGGCCGATCACTACGCCATCTATCCCGAATACGACGGCCTGCGCGAGGCGGTGGTCGCCAACTTGGGCGATCGCAGTGGCGGCCGGCCCGGCCTGGCCCATCCCCTGGCCCCTCAGAACATCGGTCTGTTCAACGGGGTGGACGCTGCCATCCACGCGATTTTCCATGCCTACGGCGACCGGGGTGACACCCTGCTCACCACCAGTCCCACCTTTGGCTACTACACCCCCTGCGCCCAGATGCAGGGCATGGCGATCGAGGCCATGCCCTACGACGGTGCCGATTTCGCCTTCCCCCTGGAGGCGATCCGGGCGGCCCTGCGGGGGCAAGGCTCCACGGCGCCGGCTGGCGGTCAGCCCCCGCGCATCCTGCTGATCTGCAATCCGAACAACCCCACCGGCACCCGCTTGGCGCCTGAACCAATCCTGGAGCTTGCGGCCAGCGCCCCCCAAACCCTGGTGGTGGTGGATGAGCTCTATGAGGCCTTCACCGGCGACAGCGTGCTGCCCCTGGCCAATTTCGAGGCCACCCCCAATCTGGTGGTGTTGCGATCACTGGCGAAAACCGCCGGCCTGGCGGGCCTGCGCATCGGGTTCGCCATCGGCCATGGCGCCGTGGTCGATCGCATCAGCCGCGTCACCGGCCCCTATGACATCAACAGTTTTGCGGTGACCGCCGCCTTCGCGGCCCTGCGCGACCAGGCCTACGTGGATGGCTTTGTGAACCAGGTGCGCGCCGCCCGGGATTGGCTGGTGCAGCAGTTGGTGGCGGCAGGGGTGAGGCACCACGCCGCAGGGGGCAATTACCTGCTGATCTGGCCCCAGCGGGAGCCGGCCCTGGTGGAAGCCCAGCTGCGGCAGGCGGGAATTTTGGTGCGCTCGATGCAGGGCAAGGCCCTGATTTCAGGTTCACTCCGGGTGAGCATCGGCACGCTCGAGCAGATGCAGCGCTTCTGGAGTGCCTACGCCGCCATCGAAGCCTGAGGGGCTCAGCGCATCACATCAATCACCATGCTGTCGCTGAGCTTGCCGGGCAGGCTGATCTGGGGCCCGGTGCGTTTGACGGTGGTGCCGGCCATGGCCTTGAGGAACGGCTCCACGCTGGTTTGATCGCAATCTTTCGGGGTTTTCCCGCTCACGTACTGCACCGGGATCACCAGCCTTGGCTGGAGATCGCGCACCACTTCGGCGGCCTCTGAGCCGTCGTACACCTTGCCGCCGCCACCCACGCCAATGATCAACACATCGGGCCGGCCGAGCATCACCCGATCGGAGGGGCTGAGCCGTGCCGCCGTGCCGCCGAGATGGGCGAAATCCAGGCCCCCCTGCTTCCAGCGCCAGAGGGTCGCCTGGCCGAAG
>JBEDHM010000244.1:0-2846 GCA_041174105.1 Cyanobacteriota bacterium
GCTGCGGGGGCTGCGGTTGGCCGCGGAATTGAACTTTGAACTGGAGGAAGAAAGCCGCACCTGGATTACCCGCCATGCGCCGTTGCTGGCCGCCGTGGCCGGCGAGCGGGTGCTGGCGGAACTGGAGAAATTGGCGGCCGCACCCCAGGGCCATCGCGGCCTGCAGGACTGCCTCGCGCTGGGCCTGCTCGAGCCCTGGGGCGCCGACCCCAAGGCCTCCCAGGCCCTGGGCCACCTCGATCCAGCCAGCGCCACCGCCCGGGGCCTCCAGCCTGAGGAGCAAGCCTGGGCGCTTCCCCTCGCGCGCCTGGCCTGCCTGGTGGACAGCCAGGGTCTGGTGGCCCTGCGCAGCAGCCGGCGCCTGCAGCAGCGCTGCCGCAGCCTGAGACGCTGGCAAGGTTCACCCGTGCAAGGGGAGTGCGCCGCCAACGCAACCACCGAACACCAGTTGCTGGAGCTGCACCAGAGTGTCGAGGCCGACCTGCCGGCCCTGGTGTTGCACCTTTCCGTGGTGGAGGCCCAAGCGGCCCTGCAACGCTGGCGCGATCCCGGCGATCCCCTGTTTCACCCCCGCCCGCCGATCGATGGCCAAACTCTGCAGCAGCAGCTGGGCCTGGCGCAAGGGCGTCAACTGGGAGCCCTGCTGCACCACCTCACCCTGGAGCACGCCTTTGGGAGATTGCCCAGTGGGCCTGCCCCAGACGCCCTGGCCGCGGTGCTGGCCGCTGCGAACCAGTGGCTGGCTGAGCAGGCAGCGGGCAATGCCAAGGAGGCTGAAAAGCCTGCGATTCCCACGCCGTGATTAACTCTCTGGTGCAAAGGCGTAACCAAAGAGGTTGTTCCTCGCCTTCAAACAGACAGTTTTTTCCCTTCCCTCTCCATGAGCATTCGCCTCTACGTCGGCAACCTGCCGCAAACGTTTGATGCCAAAGAGCTTGAAGCTCTGTTCACCGGCGTGGGCGAGGGCGTGCGTTTCAAAGCCGTGAACGACCGCGATACGGGCGCTTGCCGCGGTTTTGGCTTCGCCAACGTGGACAGCCAAAAACTGGCTGAAACCGTGATCGAGCAACTGCACGGCAAAGAATTCGGCGGCAACACCCTGCGGATCGAAATCTCCGAGCGCCGCGATACCCGCAGCAGTGGCCCCGCTGGCAACAGCGCCGCTCCCACCGCTGCCCGCAAGGCGATCAACAAGGTGGTGCATGCCGACACCGTTGAAAGCGGAGCTCCCGATCCCCGTTGGGCAGGGGAACTGGCCAAACTCAAGAGCCTGCTCGACAATCAAAAAGCAGCGGTCTGAGTCTCAGCCTTCGTCTTGTTGGTGCTCGGCCATGCGCAAGCACCAACAAGATTGGCAGACCAAGTTTGGTAGATCAAGATTGCTAGACGCTAAAGCGAAGGCAACAGGCCTAGGGCAGAAGAGCAGCCAGGGCAATCACGCCCACGAAGATTCCTAGGAATAAGAATCCCATTTTGGTCATCGAGGCCTCGTGGTCCTCGATGCCATGCTCAACGGCCTTATCCAAATCACTGCGGAATTCGGCAAAGGCCCGATCCTTTTCTTCTGGTGTGGGATGGGAAGACATCGCAATTAAGCCCGGTGGAAGAAGAAGTAGGCGCCCACGGCAAGGGCAATCATCAGCACGATTGGAACCCCAATCGCAGCCATCCCATTGTGGCTCTTAACGACACGCGATTCGTGGGCAACAACAGCCTCGCGGATGGAAACCTCCATTTCCTCCCGTAAGCGAGCCAGTTCAGAGTCGAGGGATTCTTCACTGAAGAGTTCACGAAGCCGCTCAAACGTGGACTTCCCCAGCACCAGGCTTTTTTCCGGATGGGTATAGAGAATGTCCATCAGGGTGTCGCGGGGGATTTCCATCAATTCGCAATCCGCGGCAGCACGGGCATGGGTCGTTCGGGCGCGCCCATCAATCACCTCCACCTCCCCAAACACATGGCCAGGACCATGGCTGCTGTCAACACCATCCCCCGTTTCGGGATAGGGAGTGATCAGATCAACCCGGCCATGGCGCACCAGAAAAACGCGATCGCTGGGATCATCGATCTTGTAGACGTAGTCACCTGCCTGGTATGTGACGCGGTGCATTCCTTGATTTGGCAGGAAGTTGGCCGCAATCGTAAGCGGTTGTGCAGGGCCTAGGATCGCGCCATTCGCCCAAGTCCATGGCCGCCTCGAGTCCATCGCGAGTGCACGCCTGGGCGACCCGTCACCGGCGCCAGCTGTTGATCACGGCCGTGGGTGGGGTGATGGTGGCCGCTGCCTGGGCGCGTTGGCACCCCAAGCCGGCTCCCAAGCCCCAAGCACCCCTGGTCCAAGCGGTCACCGCCCTCGGCCGGCTGACACCTGAGGGTGGCCTGGTAACGCTCTCCGTTCCCGCCGGCACCGCAGGTGGCAATGAGGTGGTGGACCGCTGGTTTGCCAACGAAGGCCAAGCGATTCAAAAGGGCCAGCTGTTGGCACGCCTGAGCAGCTATGGCCAACTGGAAGCGGCCCTCAGGCAAGCCGAAGCCAACCTGTCTTCCACCCAAGCACTGCTGCCCTATCTGAAAATCAGTAAGAGCAGGGGACGCGAGCTCTATGGGGATGGCGCCATCTCCGAAGAAGAGCTGGGCAAGGCCTCCGCCAGCCTGGTGAGCCGCCGGGCCGACATTGCCGCTGGGGCCGCCGCCGTGAGCAAAGCCCGGCAACAACTGCAGGCCTCGGAAGTGCGCTCACCACTGAACGGCTATCTGATCAGGATTTACAGCTGGCCAGGGATGAAAGAAAGCGATCAGGGCCTGGCCATCATCGGACGAACCGATCGCATGCAAGTTTGGGCCCA
>JBEDHM010000245.1:0-5045 GCA_041174105.1 Cyanobacteriota bacterium
TGCAGCGGCAGTCCAAGCTCACCGCGGCTTTGATCGAAACCAATCCCTTCCTTGCTTCGGAGGGATCGGGCACCCTCGAAAAGATCAAAGCCAGGCTGCGTCAGCGCACCCACCAGGATTCCGCCCTCCAGGCCGCGGCCCAATTGTTGAGTGCGTCCTGGATTCAACAGCGGTCCTGGGCCCAGGAGCGACTGTTTTGGCAGGCCCAGGTGTTGCCGCTGGTGGCCACCAACTACTGGCGATCGATCGATGGCAATGGCCGCCCCACAGACCATTTCTGGCGAATCGATCTGATCGTTTTCCAGAGCGTGTTTGCCCTCGACATTGTGTTGCGGGTGATCCGGTTGCGGCGCCGTCTGCCGGGCCTGGGGTGGCGTGATGCGTTGCTGCGCCGTTGGATTGATTTGCCTTTGCTTTTGCCCTTTTGGCGCTGGCTGCGGCTGCTGCCGGTGTTGGAGCGACTGCAGAGTTCCGGCTTGATCACGATCGAGCCCCTGCGGGCCGTGGTGAGCCGGGCCGTGGTGGCCCTGTTGGCGGTGGAATTGTTTGAGGTTCTGGCGTTGCAGTTGCTGGATGGGGCCCAGGGTTTGATCCGTTCCCGTCAGTGGCCGCAACGGATCCGCAGCCTCTGCAGCCACCAGAGCGTGGCGGCCAACCGCGAAGAGCAGGCGCTATTGGAATTGGTGCGCATCTGGGCGCCGCTGTTGCTCAGCCAGGTGTTGCCCCGGCTAGGACCGGAGTTGCAGGGGGTGCTGGGCTATGCCCTGCGCCAAAGCCTGGAGCGCACGGTGGTTCCGCCGCCATTGCGGCCGCTGCAGCCCTTGTTGCAGGTGGAAACGGGACTCAGCAAACAGCTGGCCGGCGGCATGGTGGACAGCCTGTTGGAGCTGTCCCGCAATACGGGGACCAGCTTGGCCCGCCGCGATGAGATCCAATTGGATCTGCTGCAGCGGGTGATTGATCGTTTTTGGGAGGAGTTGGCCGCGGCCCTAGAGCAGGGCGAGGGACTGGCCCGCTCCCAGGAGTTGATTTGCGCCTTAATTGATGGATTGAAAGGCACCTATCTCAGCCAGATCAGCCGCTCGGGCATCGAAGCCCTGATTCGGGAGCTCGATGAGATCACCACGGCCTCTCTTAGTAGCGGTGAAACTAGTAGCGGTGAAAAGGCCTAACCGAGCAGGGTTTGCCATTCCTCCAGCTTGAAACCGGTCAGCACCTGCTGCTGGTCGGTGATCAGAAAGGGTCGCTTGATCAATTTGCCATCCGCCGCCAGCGCCAAAAGGACCTGGGCGTCATCGAGAGCCTGTACGGCGGCCGATCCCAGGGCGCGATAACTCTGGCCGCTGGTGTTGAACAGCCGCTTGCGTCCGAGTTGGTCAAGCGCCAGGGTCAGCTCCTCCACACTCGGGGGATGGAGGGTGATGTCAATCGGGGTGGGATCGAGGCCCTGTTCCTTCAGCCATTGGATGGCTTTCCGGCAGGTGGAGCACTGGGGGTAGCTGTAGAGCTTCATGGTGCTGGGCTGCCCCCTGGGCAGGGCCGCAGGTCCGTGGGTGCTACTTGCCGATTAGCGATTTGAGGGCACCGAGCAGGCTGTTGGAGCCCTTGCCCACCGCATTGGAGGGGCGGGTGCGCACGGTCACATCACCGTTGACGCTGGTGCGGCAGCTCAGGCGGTAGTTGGCAGGGCGGTCGGCCAGGTACACCTCTTCCACATCGCTGCGGGGGGAAAGGTTATTGGCACCTTCGATCACTTCAACCACGCAGGTGCCGCATTGGCCCAGGCCGCCGCAGTTGTTCACGTTGTTGAGGCCCTTGTAGGGATTGATCCCGGCGTCGAGGGCGGCTTTGCGGAGATTGGCCCCCTCAATGCAACCGACCTGCTGGCCTTCCTGTTCAAAACGGATGGTGGGCACGGTCGGGCGATGGGAAAGGGCGCCGCCCAACTTAATCCACGCCCGTCAGGGTGCCTAGCATCGCTGCGGCTGATGTCACACAGTGTCTGCACCCTTGGGCTACGACCTCACGGTCCAGCAGTTGATTCCGGGCTACGCGAGCCTGGCCAGGCTGTCAGTGGCGTTGCTGGCCGCCTCCCCCGTGGCGGGTCGTTTAGGAGCGCCTGTGTTGGTGGCTGGCTGTGGCACCGGCGCGGAGTTGGTGGAGGCCCGTTGCCAGCGCCCGGATTGGCAGTTGTGCGCCATTGATCCCTCGGCCGAGATGCTCGCCGCTGCCCAACAGCGTCTGGAAGCCAGTCCCGAGATTCGTTGGCAACAAACCACGGTGGAGGCCTTGGACGCCGACGCTGCCTTTGCCGGAGCCCTCTCGGTGCTGGTTTTGCAGTCGCTGCCCGATGACGGCACCAAACTGGCTTTTCTGACGGCCCTTGCCCGCAGCCTGGAACCGGGCGGACAACTGGTGCTGGTGGATTTGATGGCGCCTGAACGATCCCCACTGCAGGCCCAGGTGGAAGCTGCCTGGTTGGGTTTCCAGAGGGCCAGCGGTCTGGCGGCGGATGCCGCCGATCTTGAGCCCCTCACCCATGGACTCCATCCCATTGGTGAAGCCCGCCTCACCGCTCTGGTCAATGCTGCCGGTTTTGGTGATCCGGCCCGGGTGTTTCAGGCGCTGGGCTACGAAGGGTTTCTGCTGCAGCGTCGGCGCTGAAGGCGCTCGGGGCACCCGATCCACCCACGGATTGGGGGTTCAGCACGGATGGGTTGCCTGTCACTGTGGGACGGCCTGACATCACCGTGAGCAAGGGAACGGTGACTGTCAGCAGGGCAATGGCGGTACCCAGCAGGTAAGGAAGCGGTTGGGGGCCCGGACTGTAGGGATCGTCAACGGGTTCGCCAGGGACCTCTTCGGGGGTGTTCTGGGCTGGACTGGGACTTCGAGGAATGGAATCCATAGGGTTGGGGTTCAGCCATCAGGCGAACCGCCGGTTCAAACGAAGGACAATGAATCTGAAGCTCAAATTAACCTGATCGCAAGGATCACGGCTGATCGCAGGTATTACAGGCGATCGCAACGATCACGGCTTGCTGCAGCGTTTAGGCAGCGGGGCGGGATTCCTGGCCGAGCTGGTCGCGCCTGGATCGCAGGTCGGCGGTGGCGTGGCTGTCGCTGAGCTCAAGCCGGGCACGGATCGCCCGCAATTCCTCGAGAATGGAACCGAGAAGTTGTTGGGTGGCTGTGGAGGGGGAGTTGAGCACCTCCACGGTCACTTCTTTAATCCGAAGCACATCCCGGGCAAAGCGGGCCACCTCGTTGGGGTGAAACAGCAGCGGATCTTTCTGGTCGCTGCGGTATTCGGGGTTGAGCTTGCGGGGGTTGAAGGCTGGGTTGAGGTTGCGCGGATCGGTGTTGGTGTAGCGGTACACCGAAGCCCTGGAACGGTTCAGGGCCTTTTGCACATCGTCAATGCCGACCAGGGCATCGCCGCCCTCGGAATCCTCGGCGGATGGGCCATGCAGCATCCCCGGGGGCAAGGTTCCACTGGCCGCTGGATGGAAAGCGCCAGGGTGGGGAAGCATGAGACGGCCCTTGGACGGGTGGGAATGAGGCCGGAGACTAGCAGAGGTTTTTGGGCCCTGGAGTGATAGGTTCCGCCCACTTCTGACTGCCACGGCCATGCGCGTCTCCCGCCTGATGCTGGTGACGTTGCGGGACGACCCGGCCGAGGCTGAGATCCCTTCCCACAAGTTGTTGTTGCGGGCGGGTTACATCCGCCGCGTTGCCTCGGGCGTCTACGCCTATCTCCCCTTGCTCTGGCGCGTCCTGCAAAAGGTGTCCCAGATCGTGCGCGAGGAGATGAATGGGGCCGGAGCCCTGGAAACGCTCCTCCCCCAGCTGCAACCGGCTGAACTGTGGCAGCGCAGTGGCCGCTGGGCCGGTTACACCGCCGGTGAAGGCATCATGTTCCACCTGGACGACCGCCAGGGCCGGGAGCTGGGGTTGGGCCCCACCCATGAGGAGGTGATCACCACCCTCGCCGCCGATTTGTTGCGCTCCTACCGGCAGTTGCCGGTCAATCTCTATCAAATCCAGACCAAATTTCGCGATGAAATTCGCCCCCGCTTCGGCTTGATGCGGGGCAGGGAATTCATCATGAAAGATGCCTATTCCTTCCACGCCGACGAGGCCTCCCTCAAGGAGACCTATGGCGCCATGGATCAGGCCTACCGCCGCATCTTTGCCCGCTGCGGCCTGCGGGCCGTGGCGGTGGAGGCCGACAGCGGGGCGATTGGGGGCTCGGCGAGCCAGGAATTCATGGTCACCGCCGAAGCTGGCGAAGACCTGATTTTGGCCAGTGGTGATGGCCTGTATGCCGCCAACCAGGAGCGGGCCGTGTCGCTGCCTCCAGCCCCGGTTCCGCTGGCGGCAAGCAGCGCTGAAGAGCTCGCGACCCCCGGCCAGAGCGCCATTGAGCAGCTTTGCGAGGCCCATGGCTTTGACCCCACCCAAACGGTGAAGGTGCTGCTGCTGTTGGCCCGTTTTGCCGAAGGACCCTCACTGCCGCTGCTGGTGAGTTTGCGGGGCGATCAGCAACTCAACCCGGTGAAATTGGCCAATGCGGTGAGCCCCCGGGCCCTGCCCGCTTGGGGTGCCCTGCTCGACATCGCACCGATCACCCACGATCAAGTGGTGGCCCAGGGCCTGGAGGTTTTGCCCTTCGGCTATCTCGGGCCCCATCTGGAGGATCGCGCGCTGACCGGTGCCAAGGACTGGCACCCCCATTGGCTGCGTTTGGTGGATCCCACAGCCCATGAACTGGAGCGGTTTGTGTGCGGTGCCAACCGGGTCGATAGCCATTGGGTCGGCGCCAGCTGGGAGGGGTTAGCGCTCAAGCCAGAGGCGGTGGATCTGCGCGCTGCCCAGCCGGGTGATCGCTGCGTTCACGACCCCAGCCAACGGCTGGAGGCCTCCCGAGGCATTGAGGTGGGCCACATTTTTCAGCTCGGTCGCAAGTACTCCGAGGCTTTGGATGCCCGCTTCACCACCGAGGCCGGCACCGAGGAGGCGTTGTGGATGGGGTGCTACGGCAT
>JBEDHM010000246.1:0-4601 GCA_041174105.1 Cyanobacteriota bacterium
CCCTTGGGGCCAGCACCACCCCAGGGGGGGTGAACTTTTCTGTGGTGGCCCCCCTGGCGACCCGGGTGGAACTGCTGTTGTTTGCCCACCCGGAAGCCAGCGAGCCCTACCGGGTGGTGGAGCTGGATCAACGGCACCGCTCCGGCGACCACTGGCACGTGGAGGTGGAAGACCTGGGCTTGGGCTGCTGCTACGGCTACCGGGTGTTTGGCCCGCTGCAGCCCGGCGGCCATGGCTTCAATCCCTCCAAGGTGCTGCTGGATCCCTGTGCCCGCGCCATCGCCGGTTGGCAGGGCTACCAGCGGGGCAGCGCCGTCGGCGGCGCCCCGAACACCGCCAGCTGCCTCAAAGGGGTGGTGACAGAGCGCGATCGCTTTGATTTCAGCCAGGCCCCCAGGCCCCGCCACAGCTGGCAGCAGAGCGTGATCTACGAACTGCATGTGGGGGGCTTTACCCAGGGGCAGGGTTCGCCGGTGGCGGCCGAGAAGCAGGGCAGCCTGCTGGGCCTGATCGACACCATTCCCTACCTCAAGGAGCTGGGCATCACCACGGTGGAGTTGCTGCCGGTGATGGCCTTCTGCCCGAACGACGCCCCTCCAGGACGCCAGAACTATTGGGGCTACAGCCCGTTGAGCTGGATGGCCCCGCACCCGGGCTATCTGGTCGGCAACGATCCCCTTGAGGCGCGTCAGCAGATGCGTCAACTGGTGAGCGCCTGTCACCAAGCCGGTCTGGAGGTGATCCTCGATGTGGTCTACAACCACACCACCGAGGGCAACCAGGCAGGGCCCACGCTCAGTTGGCGCGGATTGGGCGACCGCCTCTATTACCAGCAAAACGCCAAAGGCGACTACCTGGATGTGAGCGGCTGTGGCAACACCATTGCCGCCAACAGGCCGCTCGTGCGCCGCCTGATTCTCGAATCGTTGCGCTGCTGGGCCACGGAATTGGGGGTGGATGGTTTCCGCTTCGACCTCGGCATTGCCCTCAGCCGGGGAGAAGAGCTGGCCCCCCTCGAGCAGCCACCCCTGTTTGAGGCCATGGAGGCCGATCCCGAGCTCAGCGACCTGAAGCTGATCAGCGAACCCTGGGATTGCGGAGGGCTTTACAAACTGGCCGACTTCCCAGCCCGCCGTGTGGCCACCTGGAACGGCCGTTTCCGCGATGACGTGCGGCGTTTTTGGAACGGGGATGAAAAAACGTGCTGGCCGATGGGTCAACGACTCAGCGGCAGCCCCGACCTCTACACCAAATCCCAGCCCCGGCCTGGTCAGGCGATCACCTTCCTCACCGCCCACGACGGCTTTACCCTGGCCGACGTGGTGAGTTTCAGCCGCAAACACAACCTGGCCAATGGCGAAGACAACCGCGATGGCGATAACCACAACAACAGCGGCCATTGGGGCGTGGAAGGCCCCAGCAACGATCCCGCCATCACCACGCTGCGCAACCGCCTACAGCGCAACCTGCTCAGCAGCCTGCTGCTAGCCCCTGGCGTGCCGATGTTGCTGATGGGGGATGAGGTCCGCCGCAGCCAGGGGGGCAACAACAACACCTGGTGCCAAAACAACCCCCTCGGCTGGATGCACTGGACTCCAGATGCCGATGACCTGGCCCAGCAGACGTTTCTGATGCGGCTGTTGAAACTGCGCAGCCACCTGGGCAGCCTGCTGAATCCCGACATCGCCTATCCGGATCGGGGCCCAGGCATGCCTGCCGAACCCGGGGAGCGGTGGCGCCAGTGGCACGGCGTGGAGATCAACAAGCCCGACTGGGCGGCCTGGTCGCACACCCTGGCCTGGAGCCTGCATGAGAGCCCGGCCGGGCCGCTGGTGTGGTGCGGGATGAACGCCTACGGCAAGGCCATCCACTTCGACCTGCCCGTCTGTCCATCCGGTTGGCTGCGGGTGATCGATACCGGCCTACCCGCCGGCGAGGACCTGCCGGAGCACCCCCAGCCCTGGCGCCCTGCCAGTGCACCCCTGGAGAGCCGCAGCCTGATGCTGCTCGTGGCAGCCCCCCTGCTGGAGGGGGTGAGGCTTTAGCGAAAAGGAAGCGGGCGGCGGGAATCGAACCCGCATCATCAGCTTGGAAGGCTGAGGTTTTACCACTAAACTACGCCCGCAGCAGTACACATGAACCAGCAACAGGGCGGTTGTGTACGGGCTGGATTGGAGCGGTCTGGGGCAGCGCAAAGCACCGCCGAACCTCACCAAGCTGCTGCATTATGGCCTCCAATGGCCCAACCCACTGATGCTGTCAACTTGCGGGGCGCCAGTCGGCAGCGCCTCCTCTGGGCCTATGGCCTGGGCGATGCCGGCACGGGCATGGCGGCCTCGCTGATCGGCTTTTACCTCTTCATCTTCTACACATCGGCCGCAGGGCTGCCGCCTTGGCTGGCTGGACTGGTGCTGATGATCGCCCGCCTTTGGGATGCGGTGAACGATCCGATCGTGGGCTGGCTCAGCGATAAAACCAAAAGCCGCTGGGGCCCGCGGCTGCCCTGGATCCTGCTCAGTGCCCTCCCCCTTGGCGCCGCCATGGCCGGCATGTGGTGGCTACCGCCAGGGCCGATCGGGGTGAAGGTGGTGGTGTTCGTGCTGGTGGCCTTGCTGTCCAACAGCCTCTACACCTGCGTCAACCTGCCCTATTCAGCCCTCGCCGCTGAACTCACCACCGATGTCCCCCTGCGCACCCGACTGAACACGGCCCGGTTTACCGGCTCAATCCTCGCCAGCCTGCTGGGAATCGTGATCGGCGCCCTCGTGCTCAAGGACCACCACAACCCGGCCAGCTACTGGCAGATGGGCATGCTCACCGGGGGCTTGGTGGCCGTCTCAACCCTGCTCTGCGGGTGGGGGTTGATCCCCTCAGCACGCCACTGCCAACAACCCACCAGCCAACAGGGCAGCACCCGGCAACTGATCAAACGGGTGCGCCGCAACGGGCGTTTTCTGATGGTGTTGGGGCTGTATCTGCTGCTGTGGTGTGCCCTGCAGATCATGCAAACCGCCGCCTTGATTTTTCTACCGGTGGTGCTGCACCTGCCCGATAGCTGGAGCAACTGGATCCTGCTGCCTTTTCTGGTGAGCACCCTGGGGGGCCTGTGGATTTGGAATGGCGTCGCCCATCAACAGGGGCGCATCCGGGCCTTCCAGTGGGGCGCTGCCCTTTGGATTGCTGGCTGCACCATGGCCATGCTGCTCCCCCCCCTCGATGGCAGCGTGGGCCCCACCGAATCGGCCGCCAATGGCCTCAAGCTGGCCCTGCTGCTTCTGACCATGGTCGTGGCCGGCATCGGGGCCTCCACCTCCTACCTGATCCCCTGGGCCCTGCTGCCCGATGCCATCGATGCGGACCCCGAAAAACCGGCCGGCCAATACAGCGCCTGGATGGTGCTCGCCCAGAAAATTTGCATCAGCTTGGCCCTCTTTTCCTTTGGCAATCTGATGAGCTTCAGCGGCTATGTGGCCAGCCAAAACGCTGATCAACCCACCAGTGCCCTGGTCGCCATCCGCTTGTGCATGGGGGTGATCCCCGCCACCCTGGTCGTGGTGGGACTGGTGTTGATGCGACGCTGGCCCCAACGGCTCCCCAGCCAGACCCTTGCCCTGCCTGAGCCCAGTGATGCCTGCTAATCGGTCATGACCGTTCCCCCTCGGATTCGGCAACGGTGGCGGGCCCCCCGCTGGCTGCGGCGGCTGGGCGCCAGCCTCCTGATTGGCGGCCAGGCAGTGAGCTCCATTGCCAAGGGCCAAATCAATGGCAACGATCTCAGTCTTCAGCTGCTGGAGGCCGGACCTGGCAGCTTTCTGATCGTGTTCATCACCGCCCTGGCGGCGGGCACGGTGTTCAACATCCAGGTGGCTGCAGAGCTCACCAAACAGGGGGCGGGATCCACCGTGGGCGGCCTGCTTGCCCTGGGCCTCTCCAGGGAAATGGCCCCCCTGCTCACCGCCACCCTGCTCACCGGCAAGGTGGCCACCGCCTATGCCGCGGAGCTCGGCACCATGAAGGTGACCGAGCAGATTGATGCGATCACCATGTTGCGCACCGATCCGGTGCAGTTCCTGGTGGTGCCAAGGATCCTGGCCATGGTGCTGATGGCACCGGTGCAGTGCCTGCTGTTTTTCTTCGTGGGGATTTGGTCGGGGCAGCTGAGCAGCACCTGGCTCTACAACATCCCCCCTTCGGTGTTCTGGAATTCCGTGCGCACCTGGATGGAACCCAGTGATCTGCCGGCCATGCTGCTCAAGGCCGTGGTCTTCGGCCTACAAATCGCCGTGATTGCCTGCGGCTGGGGCCTCTCCACCAAAGGCGGTCCGAAGGAGGTGGGCACCAGCACCACCGGCGCCGTGGTGATGATTCTGGTCACGGTGGCCCTGATGGATGCCCTGCTCACCAAGCTGCTGTTCGATTGATGGCCGATCCCCAGGCATTTGCCGAAGCAAACCGCGATGGCGGCCTCTCTCCTGGCTCCAGTGGCGAACTGCTCCAAGCAAGCTTTGCGGTGGCCATTGGCGTGGTGGTGCTGGGGCTGGCCTGCCTGGGGCTATGGCCTTGGGCCACCTGGGCCCCCTGGCTCGCCGGCGGGGTGGGGG
>JBEDHM010000247.1:0-4164 GCA_041174105.1 Cyanobacteriota bacterium
AGCCTAGCCATCAATCTGACCATGGTGATGACCATGATCAGATTGATGGTCGTAAAACTCCCGGTACCATTGGGCAAACCGCTCCACACCAAGCTCAATCGGGGTGGAGGGCTTGAACCCCACCCAGGCCTCCAGCAACGAGGTATCAGCGGCGGTGGCCACCACATCGCCGGGCTGCATCGGCTGGAGATCTTGAATCGCCTTGCGCCCGAGGGCCTGCTCCAGCACACCGATGAAGTGCAGCAGCTCGGTGGGCTGGGCGTTGCCGATGTTGAACACCCTGTGGGGCGCCCAGCTGGTGGCCGGATCGGGACTCGCCGCATCGAAGGCGGGATCAGCAGTCGCAGGTTTGTCGAGGCAGGCAACCACGCCGGTCACGATGTCGTCGATGTAAGTGAAATCACGCCGCATCTGGCCGTTGTTGAACACCTTGATCGGCTCGCCAGCCAGGATCGCCTTGGCAAACAGCATCGGCGCCATATCAGGCCTACCCCAGGGGCCATAGACGGTGAAAAAACGCAAGCCAGTAGCTGACAGGCCGTAGAGATGGCTGTAGGTGTGGGCCATCAGCTCATTGGCTTTTTTGGTGGCCGCATAGAGGCTCACC
The DNA here is from genome assembly GCA_041174105.1 of Cyanobacteriota bacterium. Taxonomy (GTDB): domain Bacteria; phylum Cyanobacteriota; class Cyanobacteriia; order PCC-6307; family Cyanobiaceae; genus Cyanobium_A. The sequence goes on from JBEDHM010000247.1 coordinate 608, forward strand.
GGATGGTTCACCGGCTGGCCCTCGGCAAAGGGCATGGCCCTATTGCCGCCATACACCGAGCTGCTGGAGGCATACACCAGGTGCTCCACGCCGTGGTGCCGGCAGCCTTCCAAGATGTGGCCAAAGCCCACCAGGTTGGCCTGGATATAGGCGCCGGGATTCTCCAGCGAGTAGCGCACCCCCGCCTGCGCAGCGAGATGCACCACCGCCCGGGGCTTGATCGAGGCAAACAGGGCCTCCATCGCCTCGCCATCGGCCAGATCCAGGCGCTGGAAGCTCCAGCCGGGAGCAACCAGGCGCTCCAACCGGGCCTGCTTAAGGGCAGGGTCGTAATAGCTGTTGAGGTTGTCGAGCCCCACCACCTGTTCGCCGCGCTCCAGCAGCCGCTCACACACGGCAGCCCCGATAAAACCGGCGGCCCCGGTCACGAGCACGGGCTGGCTCATGGCGTCAGCAACTCGCGGAAGTAGGCAATCGTGGGCTCGAGGCCCTGCTCCAGGGGAATGGTGGGCTGCCAGCCCAATTCGGCGCGGGCCAGGTCAATCACCGGCTGGCGCTGCAGGGGGTCGTCCTGAGGGAGGGGTTGATCCACAAATGCCAGCTCAGGGTTGATGCGATCGCGTACCAGCTCGGCCAGTTGCTTGATCGTGAACTCGGCTGGGTTGCCGATGTTGATGGGACCGGTGTGGGTGCCGTTCATCAGCCGGATCAGGCCCTCCACCAGATCATCCACAAAGCAAAAGCTGCGGGTTTGGCTGCCGCCGCCATAGAGGGTGAGCGGATCGCCGCGCAGGGCCTGCACAATGAAATTGCTCACCACCCGGCCGTCATCGGGAAGCATCCGCGGCCCGTAGGTGTTGAAGATCCGCGCCACCCGGATCTCGGTGCCGTGCATGCGCCGGTAGTCGAAACACAAGGTTTCAGCGATGCGCTTGCCCTCGTCGTAGCAGCTGCGGATGCCAATCGTGTTGACGCACCCCCGATAACTCTCGGGCTGGGGGTGCACCTCCGGATCGCCATACACCTCACTGGTGCTCGCCAAGAGCAACCTGGCCCCCACCCGCCGGGCTAGCCCCAGCATGTTGTAGGTGCCAAGGAAGCTGGTTTTGGCTGTTTTGATCGGGTTGAACTGGTAATGCACCGGTGAGGCGGGGCATGCCAAATGCCAGATGCGATCCACCTCGAGCTTGATCGGCTCGGTCACGTCGTGGCGGATCAGCTCAAAGCGGGGATGGCCGATCCACTGGGCAATGTTGGCCTTGCGGCCCGTGAAGTAGTTGTCGAAGCAGATCACCTCCTCGCCGGCCTCCATCAGCCGGTCTACCAGGTGGGAGCCCAGAAAGCCTGCACCACCAGTAATCAGATTGCGAGTGAGAGAAGCAGGCATGGCGTTACGACGTAGGGGTTGGCGTCAAGCGGGAATAAGTTCCAGAGCTTCTGAGCCTCCAGCCACAGCAGACGTGATCCAGCATCGATCAAAGCTGGCCAACCTTGCCTCTTGGCGCACGGCCATAGCCAGGAGGCACGTGTCGGCGATCTGGGCCGAATCGAGTAGGGCCGAGGCCTGCACCTCTGGCGCCGTCAGAAGGCTGAAGGAGTCGGCCCAAAACTGGTGCCTTGGGTGGCACATCAATTGCTGGAGCACGGTGGCCACCACGGCAGCTCATCGCGCAGGTTGTTCACGAGCTGCAGATCCACAGGTTGGGCATCAAGGCGAATAGGAATCAGCGGCAAACCATTGCGGCTGACCTTGGGCAAAGGGAGTGACTGCCTCAAGATCTACCCAGCCAACCTGTTTGCAACATTAAATGTCAATTTAGCCCTCACCCACGCGCCACACCTTCAGGCCAGCAGCCCTGGCAGCTCTGGCATCGGCCTTGGCGCGGGCATCAAACAGCCAGGCCGGTTGGCGCATGACCGCAGCGATGGCCTGCCAATCCAGCGCGGCAAACTCCGCCCATTCGGTTAGCAGCAGCACCGCATCGGCTCCCGCTGCCGCTTCCACAGCGGAGCTGGCCAACTGCCAGCAACCAGGGCCATCTGATCCCTGGACGCTCAGATCAGCTCCCCGCGGAGCATGGCCCAGGTCTTTGGCGATCTGGGCCTCCGGCACCTTGGGATCAACGATCACCAGCTGGGCCCCCTCTTCCAGCAAATCCCTACAAATGCGAATCGCCGGGGATTCGCGCGTGTCGTTGGTGTCGGCCTTGAAGGCAAAGCCCAAAACGGCTAGTCGCTTGCCGGTCACGGTGCCAAACAGCTTGGTCACCACCAGGCGGGCAATGCGGTGCTGCTGCCAGGTGTTCAGCGCCACCACCTGCTCCCAGTAGGCCGCCACCTCCTCGAGGCCGTAGTGGCGGCAGAGATACACCAGGTTGAGGATGTCTTTTTGGAAGCAGCTACCGCCAAAGCCCGGGCCGGCCTGCAGGAATTTGGAGCCAATGCGGCTATCGGTGCCGATCGCCTTGGCCACCTCACGCACATCGGCGCCCGTGGCCTCGCAGAAAGCAGCAATGCTGTTGATCGAGCTGATCCGTTGGGCCAAAAAGGCATTGGCCGTGAGCTTGGAGAGCTCACTGCTCCACAAATTGGTGCGCAGGATCTTCTCTGGGGATACCCAGTGGCTGTAGATCCCAACCAGGGCCTCAATCGCCCCTGGGTCCTCCCCGCCAATCAGCACCCGATCGGGGTTCTCAAGATCCGTTATGGCTGTGCCTTCCGCCAAAAACTCAGGGTTCGAGAGCACCGCAAACGTGGGCGATGCCCCATTGGATCCACCCTGAGGCGTTGCAGCCCCCAGGATCGCCTGCACCGCCTCGGCTGTGCGCACCGGCAGGGTGCTTTTCTCCACCACGATCGTGTGGCCCTGGGCGCAGGCCGCCACCTGGCGCGCCGAGGCCTCAATCCAGCGCAGGTCACTGGCCTGCCCGGCCCCGAGCCCCTTGGTTTTGGTGGGGGTGTTCACGGAGAGAAACACCATGTCGGCCGCGGCAATCGCGGCTTCCACGGCGGTGGAAAAATGCAGATTGCGGCCCCTGCAGCGCCCCACCACCGCATCCAGCCCAGGCTCATACACCGGCAGCTTTGAGAGGTCGGGGTCGCTCCAAGCGGCAATGCGTTCAGCATTGAGATCCACCACCGTTACCTGGATCCCCGGACAGCGATCCGCAATCACCGCCATCGTGGGCCCCCCCACATAGCCAGCACCGATGCAACAGATGGTGCGGATAGCGCTGTGAGTAGCAGCCGTCATTGAGGACTGAAGGGTCACGGGAGATTGGAAAGCAACATCCAAATGGAAGCTCCAATGAAAGTGAACTTAATCACGGAGAACTCCACCCTTCCAATCTTGAACAAAGGCGCGACTGGCCTCAACAAGACCCTGCATGAGAGGAATCCGCGCCTGCCAGCCAATCGCAGTCATTCGCGAAACATTCAGGATCTTTCGAGGGGTTCCATCTGGTTTTGAGTTGTCCCAACCAATCTCACCAGAAAAGCCGACCACCGAGGCGACGGCTGTGGCCAAATCGCGAATCGAAAGATCCACTCCGGTGCCC
>JBEDHM010000248.1:0-2746 GCA_041174105.1 Cyanobacteriota bacterium
CGCCAGTTGTTGTTCCAGCCGTTGTAATCGCGGCGGTAGAAGTTGTTGTTGACGTTCACCCGATCGTTATTGAAGCTGTCTCGAGCACCAGCTCCATACATCGGGTGATTGCCTTGGTAGCCGCGTTGCCAATCGTTGTTCTGAAAGTGATAGTCGCCTCCGCCCCAGTTGCGCCCTGCTCCACCGGCACCACCCCAGCCTCGATCGCCACCACCGCCGTGTCCGCCACCACCGCCACCGCCTCGGGCATCAGCGGCGAGAGGCAGCAGGGCAGAGGAGAGCAGCAACGCCGAACAGGCAGCGAGAGAAATCCGTTTCAGTGAAGGCATCGCACGCAACTGGGGAATCCAGGCGAGTGGTCATCCCCAGGCTGAGTAGCCATACGGGCTTCGCGCAGCGTGATTGAAGCGCTCTGTCATACAGAACGGCTGGATTGGCCACGTTTGGCTAGCGCATAACCACCGAATCCGATCCCGGCCCCGAGCAACAAAATCAGCCACTCGCGCACCGCCGGCGATGGCGACCACAACCGCGGCATTGGTTGGCCTTTGGGATCTGGGCCATAGGCCACCTGACAGGCGGCATTGAGGAGCTGAGCCTGGGCCGCGGTGGAGGGCACCTGACCATCCAGCAGGCCGTCTTGGCAATCCACGCCCCCCTGGACCGGCGGGCTGTTGGCTACGGAATAGCTGAAGTTGGCGCCGCTGTTACCCACGGCGTCCACCGTGCCGTAGTTGAGCTGGTAGTTGCTATCCGGCACCTCAATCACCGAGGACTGTTGATCACTGGCTTGATCCACCAGATCGGTGATCACTGCTCCGGTGGCCAGGCCCGCCAGGCCCCAACCGCCGGAGTTCTCACCCCACCAACCCCAGGTGTTGGGCGACCAGTTGTACCAGCCATAGCTCCAGGAGCGATCGCCCCAGTAGCCACCGTTGGCCCAGTTGTTGTTCCAACCGCCGTTCCAGCGGTTGCCCCAGTTGTTGTAACCCCAGTTATTGCCGCGCCAATTGTTGCCGCGCCAATCGCCGTCGTTCCAGTTGCGATTGCCCCAGCCCAGGCGGTTGGCATCAAAGCGATCACGCCCGCCATTGGTGGCGCGGTTGTAGTCGTCGCGGCTGATATTGCGCCCCAGTGCCGGCGTGCGGGCGCCGCCGCCGTACACATGGTGATAGCCGCCGCCGCCATGGCCGCCACCGCCGTCACGGGCCAGTAGGGCTGAAGGCTGCAGGCTGGCCACGAGCAAAGCGGGAGCCAGCCAGCGCAGCAGATGCCGCCGAACGGAGGAGGACGCGATCACGGGCAGATGAAGAGCGATGCGGCAGTGGTAGCAGGAGTGAAGTGCTGCGTCAGCGCTGCAGCGCAACCTGCTGTAGATCGCCACACTGAACAGGCGACATCCCTCTCCCGATGGCGAAGAACTCTTTGCGTCTCTCCTTGATCGCCGCTGCTGCAGCCGTGGTGTCCGCTGGTGCAGCCGTGGCCCAAGTGAGTGATTCCAACGTGCGTGCCGTGAACCTGGCCCGCAACTGGGCTGTGAACACCAACGGCGGCCTGTCGACCTACGTGCCGGCGGCCTGCATGTTCAACACCGGCGACGGCGGCGGCTCCTGCCTGATCCAAACCAACAACCAGGGCTACACCTTCCGCTTCCTGGGCGGCGCCCCCGGCTGGCAGCAGGAGGGCCTGGCGCCCACCACTGAAACCGAACTGACCGTGTCCCCGGATGGACGCAGCATCACCAACGTTGGCTACAACGGCTCTCCTCGCTGACGGTTAACCGACGCGTCAGGCCGGGCTGCACCACCACTGGGGGGAGGACCGAAACGGAGATTTCGGTTCTCCTCTCCTCCAAGGCCTGGGAACGGCCATACGGTTCTGGCATCCCACCCCAAGAGGGAGGTTGTGATGCATCCCACCGCCGAACTGTTCACTGAAAAAGCCTGGGGCGCCGTGGTGGCCGCTCAGCAGCTGGCTCAACAGCGCCGCCAGCAGCAGATGGAGAGCGAGCACCTGTTCGCAGCCCTTCTCGCCCAGCAGGGTCTGGCCAGCCGCGTGCTCGAGAAAGCGGGTGTGGATGTGGGCAACCTCAACCAGCGGGTGGAGGCCTTCATTGCCGGCCAACCCAGCCTGAGTGCACCACCCGACAACGTGTATCTGGGCAAAGGGCTCAACGCTGTGCTCGATCAGGCCAATGAGCTCAAAGGCTCCTTTAGCGACAGCTACATCGCGATCGAGCACCTGCTGCTGGCCCTGGCCATCGATGATCGCTGCGGCAAGCAGCTGCTCTCCCAGGCCGGCACCGATGCCGCCAAGCTCAAAGACGCCGTGCAAGCGATTCGCGGATCCCAAAAAGTGACCGACCAGAACCCCGAAGGCACCTACGAATCGCTCGAGAAGTACGGGCGCGACCTCACCCAGGCCGCCCGTGACGGCAAGCTCGATCCGGTGATCGGCCGCGACGAGGAAATCCGCCGCACCATTCAGATCCTCAGCCGCCGCACCAAGAACAACCCGGTGCTGATCGGTGAACCCGGCGTGGGTAAAACGGCGATCGTGGAGGGCCTCGCTCAGCGCATCGTGAACGGCGATGTGCCGCAGGCGTTGCAGAACCGTCAGCTCATCGCCCTCGACATGGGCGCCCTGATCGCCGGTGCCAAATATCGCGGTGAATTTGAAGAACGGCTCAAGGCTGTGCTGAAGGAGGTGACCGCCTCCGAAGGGCAGATCGTGCTGTTCATCGATG
>JBEDHM010000249.1:0-4195 GCA_041174105.1 Cyanobacteriota bacterium
ACGAAGCGGCGATCCTTGCCGCCCGGCGCCAGCTCACCGAGGTGGCGATGGATGAGGTGAATGACGCCATCGAGCGGGTGATGGCGGGGCCCGAGAAGAAAGATCGGGTGATGAGTGAGAAACGCAAGCGTTTGGTGGCTTACCACGAGGGCGGCCATGCCCTCGTGGGTGCCTTGATGCCCGATTACGACCCCGTGCAGAAGATCAGCATCATTCCCCGCGGTCAGGCTGGCGGTCTCACCTTCTTCACCCCCTCGGAAGAGCGGATGGAATCGGGTCTCTATTCCCGTTCCTACCTGCAAAACCAGATGGCCGTTGCGCTCGGCGGCCGTGTTGCCGAAGAGATCGTCTACGGGGAAGACGAGGTCACCACGGGTGCCTCCAACGACCTGCAGCAAGTGGCCCGGGTGGCCCGCCAAATGGTCACCCGCTTTGGCATGAGTGATCGCTTGGGCCCTGTGGCCCTGGGTCGCAGTCAGGGAGGCATGTTCCTGGGACGCGATATTGCCGCTGAGCGGGACTTCTCCGAAGACACGGCTGCTGCGATCGACGAAGAGGTGTCGCTGTTGGTGGCTGAGGCCTACAAGCGCGCCACCGAGGTGCTCAAGAACAACCGGGCCGTGCTCGATGAGCTCGCCGACATGCTGGTGGAGAAAGAAACGGTGGATGCCGAGGATCTCCAGGAGTTGTTGATTCGCCGTGACGTGCGGGTGGCCGAGTACGTCTGATTTCGATCATCCCCAGAGCGCGTTGATCGCGTCGTTGCACCACCAGCCCTTGCTGGTGGTGCTTCGTTCTTGGGAGCCTTTGGCCCTTCTGCCCAAGCTGGAGCGGTTGCAAGCCCTGGGGGTGCGCCATGTGGAGGTGGCCTGGAGTGAGCATGCGGCCTGGATCGACCAGTGCCAGGCCCTGCGCAGCCACGTTCCCCAATGCCGTCTCGGGGCGGCATCCGTCTGCTCACTGGCAGGGGTGGAGGCCGCGGCGGCTGCCGGTTTGGAGTATGTGGTGTCTCCGGTGCTCGATTACGGGCTGGTGGAGCGGGCAAAAGCCCTGGGCCTGGCCTTGGTGCCGGGGGTGATGAGCCCGACGGAAGTGCACCAGGCCAGGACCTGGGGATGCGGCGTGGTGAAGTTGTTTCCGGCGATCAGCCTGGGTAGGCACTACTGGTCCAGGCTGGCTGCACCGATGGGCCGCCTCCCTGTTTGCATCGCCGCCGGCGGATTGGCGGTGTCCGATGTGCAGCCCTGGTTGGCGGCGGGTGTTGATGCAGTGGCCTTGGGGGGATCCTTGGTGGATGACACCGATTGGGAGGCGTTGGCAGAGCTTGTCGAGCGCTTGCGCCCCGGCTGATCTGACGCGATTGCGATCCTGCTGGCTGCGGCTGGATGCCGCCGTTGCCTTGGAGCAATCAGCGTCTTTTTAGCGCCTTGAGGTTGGCATGGTGCGTCTTTAGTGCTACTGATGAGAAAGAGATTGCCGCTTTCCATGGCTCAGCTCACCATCCAACTCAGCGATAAGGCTTTGGCCTTGATTGCCCAGCTTCAAAAAGAAATCTTCAATCGACGTCGCAAGAAGGTTTCTGCATCCGGTGTGGTTGAAACCCTGGTGGAAAGTGGCGCCAAATCCCAATCCGATAAGCGCTTTGCAACCTCCTGGAAAAATTTGGTCGCCGATATCGAGAAGGCGGCCAAGGTTGCCGATGCCCATGGTGCCAAGCCCGCCAATCTCACCGAAGAGGAATGGGCCATGGTGTTGAGCCTTCGCACCCGGGCTCCCAAAGCTCCTGCGGCCCGTGCCCGTGCTGCCGCGAAGCCCGCAGGCACCAAGGCTGCAGCGACCAAGTCGGCGCGCGGGAAAGCCGCCGGGGCCAGGAAGTCGGCTGCCAGCAAGTCATCAGCTCCAGCCAAGGCCCCAGCCAAAGCGGCCACCGCCAAGCCAGCGGCCTCAGCCAAAGCGGCCGTAGGCAAGCCAGCGGCCGCCGCTAAATCCGCGCCTGCCCGCCGCAGCCGCACTGCCAAAGCTGGCGCCAAGGTTGAAGTCTCCGCCTCAACGGCAACCTCCACGAAGCCAGCAAAAGCCAAGCCAGCCGCGAAGCCCGCGGCACGCAAAACCCCCGCTGCCAAACCAGCCAAGCGCTCGGGTTCCTCCGTGGCCAAGCGCATGGCCAAGGCGGTCAGTCGTCTCGGCAGCGGCAGCGCCCAGGCCTCATCCAGCGGCAATGGGGCTGCCGTGGAGTCAACGTCGGCCTGAGTGGTGGTCGCCCGGCCATCGCACGGGTTGCGATGACCCCTGCTGGCTCGGGTCTGATGCGATCACCAGAGGCTGCATTGCCCCTGTTGGCGCAGCAGGTGATCGGCGAGCACCAGGGCCACCATCGCTTCCACCATCGGGACGGCCCTGGGCAACACGCAGGGGTCGTGCCGTCCCTTGGCTTCCAAGGTGGTGGCAGCCCCCGTGGCGTCAATGGTTTGCTGGGCCTTGCGAATCGTGGCGGTGGGTTTGAAGGCCACCCGCAGCACAATCGGTTCACCATTGCTGATGCCGCCCTGGATACCGCCCGAATTGTTGGTGGCTGTGTGCAGGCGCCCATCACTGCTGGGTAGGAAGGCATCGTTGTGCTCGCTGCCTTTGAGCAGGGTGCCGCCAAATCCGGAGCCGATTTCAAAGCCTTTGGTGGCCGGCAGTGACATCACGGCTTTGGCCAGATCGGCCTCGAGTTTGTCGAACACCGGCATGCCCAACCCCACGGGTGGGTTGCGCACCACGCATTCGATCACCCCGCCGCAGGAATCCCCTTCACGGCCAATGGCTTCAATGCGCTCCACCATCTGGGCTGCCACTGCTTGGTCAGGGCAGCGCACGATGGTGCTCTCCACGGCCTCAAGGCTCACCGTGTTGGGGTCGATCTCGGCCGTGATGTCGTGGATGCGTTTCACCCAGGCGATCACTTCGGTGCCCTGGGCTTTGGCGAGCAGCTGTTTGGCGATCGCACCGGCCGCCACCCGGCCGATCGTTTCGCGGGCCGAAGCACGACCACCGCCACTTCGGGCCTGAATGCCGTATTTCGCTTGGTAGGTGGCATCGGCGTGGGATGGCCGAAAGGCCACCTGCATCTCCTGGTAGTCCCCTGGCCGCTGGTCCTTGTTGCGAACCACCATCGCGATCGGCGTGCCCAGGGTCACCCCATCCAGCAGACCACTCAGGATTTCTACCTGGTCGTCTTCTTTGCGGGGGGTGGTGATCTTGCTTTGGCCAGGTTTACGGCGATCCAGCTCGGCCTGGATCGCGGCTAGATCCAGTGCCAGTCGCGGCGGACAGCCGTCCACAATCACCCCAACGCCGCCACCGTGGGATTCACCGAAGGTGGTGATCTGAAAGAGCTTGCCGAAGCTGCTGCCCATGGCGTGATGTCGATCGCTGGAGCCTACCCAGACGGCTCAGATCAAGGCCGGGTTGGCCCCAGCAGGATGGGCTTGTTTGGGCAAGTCGGCCAGCAGGCTGAAGTCGGCGAAGTCAAATCCTGGGCCTACGCAACAACTCACCAGCGTCCAATCCCCCAGGCATCGAGCCGCCTGCCAATGGTCAGCTGGGATCACGATCAGGGGTTGCTCGGGCCCTAGCACCGCACGCTGGGCTGGACCTCCGCTGGGGTGGAGACAGTTCAGCTCAAGGGGGCCACCGTCCACATAGGACCAGGCCTCATCGGATCCACGCACCTGGTGCCACCGGCTGGGATGTTGGGCGCCCAAGGCAAACAGGATGGCGGTGAGCCCAGCCCGCTCGGAGCCATCGGCCCGCTGAATCCGTAACTGGCTGCGATAGATCTCGCGATACCAGCCCCCTTCTGGATGGGGCTGAAGGCGATGCCGCTCGATCGCTTGCTCCAGGTTGTCCATGGCGATGGCGGAGTGAATCCCAGGCTGATGGGCTGGGTGGGCCTATCCAACACCAATAAAAAGCCCCCTCCAAGGAAGGAGGGGGCCATGGGGTTCCATCAAGGCTTCTGCAGCCTCAGCCAGGCTGGTTAGCCTCAGCCGGGCTGTTTGGCCCTAGCCAATAGAGGGAGCGGTCAGGGCCACAGGGGTGGCTTCTGCTGCTGCCAGATCCAGGGGGAAGTTGTGAGCGTTGCGCTCGTGCATCACTTCCATGCCCAGACCAGCGCGGTTCAGCACATCAGCCCAGGTGTTCAGCACGC
>JBEDHM010000250.1:0-2949 GCA_041174105.1 Cyanobacteriota bacterium
GCACAACTGCGATCGCCACCCCCACCAGCAACTCAGCCAGCGAACAACCGCGATCCATCAGCCCACCCCCTCGGCAACACAAAGCCCCAGGGCCGCCGGCGTGAACAACCGCCTGCGCTCCAAATTGGCCGTCTCGCTGCGCAACACCACGGCCATGCCCAGCCCATCCGCCAACCGGCTGAAGCGCTGAGCCAGCTCGGCAGGGGCTTGGTTGGCCAAAGGATCCTGGAGCATCCAATCGAGCGCGGCCTGACACTCCATGGGGGTGGGCTGGCTGGCGGCCACCTGGAGCCAGTGGGCCCTGAGCCGCAACAGCTGGCCATCCATCTGCAGCAGCAGGCGCTGCTCAACGCCGAGCTGCTGGGTGGCCTTGGCACTCGAGGCCCAGATCTGAAGCGAGCAAGCCCCTGCCGAGAGAAACACCCCGGTAGCCATCACCCATTCGATCAACGACATCACACCACCTCCCGCAGGCTCCACACCGGATCCACCGTGAGGGCGTAGCGCTGCTGCCGCGATCCCCCCACCCATTGCAAGCGGAGTTCACCGCCCGCCGGGGAGGGCTGCCAATCCACCAGTCGCACCTGGCCCCGCCATTGGTCGCTGGTCTTCAGCGGCGTGGGATCCAACGCGGGCGGGCACGTAGACGGCAAGGCCCCCGGCTGCCACTGCTCCAGCGACACCGGCAGCAAGCATTGATAAGGCCCCTGCAGCGCGGCGGTCAGTTGCTGGGCCGCCGAAGCCAAGGCATCGGTCTCGATGCGCTCTGATCGTTCACTGGCGAGGAGCCGGCGTCCATGCAGCGTGGTGCTCAAGGTGGACAGGGCCGTGAGCAGCAGCACCAACGAACCGGCCAAAGCCAGCGGCAAGGCATAGCCGCCTTCGCCCAATCCTGGGCTGCCACAACGATCGCAAACCTTTGGGAATCGATGGATCACAGGTGACCTCTGGGGTGAACATCCCCCAGGGTTCCCACACCCAGCCCAGGCGCAACGTGCCTATTGGTTGAGCTTGAGCACCGCCATGAACGCTTCCTGGGGCACCTCCACCTTGCCCATCGCCTTCATCCGTTTTTTACCCTTAGCCTGCTTCTGAAGCAGTTTTTTCTTGCGGGAAATATCGCCGCCGTAGCACTTGGCCAACACGTCTTTGCGCATGGCGCTGATGCTCTCGGAAGCGATCACCCGACTGCCGATCGACGCCTGAATGGGAATTTTGAATTGCTGACGCGGGATCAATTCCTTCAGCTTCTCCACCAACCCCTTGCCCACGTTGTAGGCCTTATCGCGATGCACGATCGTGGTCAGGGGATCGGCTTTTTCGGCATTGATCAACACATCAAGGCGCACAAGATCGTTTTTGCGGTAGCCGATCAGGCTGTACTCCATCGAGGCATAGCCCTTGGTGCGGCTTTTCATCTGATCGAAGAAGTCGGTGACCACTTCAGCCAAAGGCATCTCGTAGTGAAGCGTCACCCGATCGGTGGTGATGTACTTCATATCGATGAATTCCCCCCTGCGTTCCTGACAAAGCTCCATCAAGGTGCCGTTGTAGGTATTGGGCGTATAGATCTCGAGCTTCACATAGGGCTCTTCGATCGATTCGCGTTTCTGGGGATCGGGAAGGGTAGCCGGATTATCCACCATCAAGGTGGAACCATCGAGCATGTTCACCTGATAAATCACCGAAGGTGCAGTAACAATCAGATCAAGGTTGTATTCGCGCTCCAGTCGCTCCTGCACGATTTCCATGTGCAGCAGGCCCAGGAAACCGCAACGAAAACCAAAGCCCATGGCACTGCTGGTTTCAGGCTCGTATTTGAGCGCCGCATCCGAGAGCTGCAGTTTGTCGAGGGCTTCGCGCAGGTCGGGGTATTGGTCGGCGTCGGTAGGGAAGAGGCCGCAAAACACCATCGGCTTGGCTTCGGTGTAACCCGGCAGGGGCGCATCCGCGGGATTGGCCACCAGGGTGATCGTGTCGCCGACGCGGGCATCGGCCACGGCCTTGATGGAAGCGGCCAGATAGCCCACTTCCCCGGCATGGAGGGAATCCACCTGGCGCTGATCGGGAGCCATCACCCCCACTTCATCGAGTTCGTAGGTTTTCTTACTCGCCATCAACAGCACCTTGTCGCGCTTGCTGATAGAGCCGGAAATCACCCGGAAATACACAATCACCCCCCGGTAGGGGTCGTAATAGGAATCAAAGATCAGGGCCTTGAGGGGCTCTGCCACCTTGTCGGGCGGCGGCGGCACCCGATCCACCACAGCCTGGAGAATATCCGCCACGCCAAGGCCCGTTTTGGCGGAGCATTGGATCGCATTGGAGCAATCCAGGCCAATGATGGCCTCAATTTCTTCGCTGATGCGCTCGGGATCCGCTCCGGGCAGATCGATCTTGTTGAGCACTGGAATGATCTCCAGATCATTCTCCAGAGCCAGATACACATTGGCCAGGGTTTGGGCCTCCACCCCCTGGCTGGCGTCCACCACCAGCAAGGCCCCTTCACAGGCCTGCAGCGAACGACTCACCTCATAGGAGAAGTCGACGTGGCCAGGCGTATCGATCAGGTTGAGGATGTAATTCTCCCCATCGGCCGCCTTGTATTCCATGCGGGCGGCCTGGAGCTTGATCGTGATGCCGCGCTCACGTTCCAGTTCCATGTTGTCGAGGAACTGCTCCTGCATGTCGCGGGCTGCGACCGTGCCGGTTTCCTGCAACAGCCGGTCGGCCAGGGTGGATTTCCCGTGGTCGATGTGGGCAATGATGCAGAAATTGCGGATCCTGGAAACGGGCACATCAGTCATGGGGCTGATCCTAGGCAGCGGCGCCAGCTCCTCCAGCCTGCTCTGCTGGAGTTAACCCTCGACTAGGACTGAACAAGCCCCCTGGTCTCGAGCCATGGCCTGCACCGATGCAGTGCTCTGCGTCCACCACCGCCCATTGACC
>JBEDHM010000251.1:0-6397 GCA_041174105.1 Cyanobacteriota bacterium
GAGCACAGCGGGCAGGTTGGGCCGCTGCACCTTCACCGCCACCCAATGGCCGGCGCTCAGCTCAGCCTTGTAGACCTGCCCCAGGCTGGCGGCGGCCACGGGGTAGTCGGGAAAGGTTTCAAACAGTTGGTCGGCCGGGGCTCCCAGCTCCTGCTCAATCGTTGCCAGGGCAATGGCGTGGGGAAAGGCAGGAAGGTTGTCCTGGAGTTGGGTGAGTTGCTCTAGCCAGTCGCGGCGCACCAGATCGGGCCGGGTGGAGAGTGCTTGGCCCACCTTGATGAAGCAGGGGCCCAGCTCGGTGAGCGTGATTCGGATGCGCTGGGCCAGCCGTTGCTGCACCTTGGGGTTGGTGCTGTTGCCCTGCACCACCAGGGCCAGGGTCAGGCTGCCCAGCTGGAACAGCACCTGGACCAGGCGGGTGAGCAAAATCCAGGGCCGCAGCAACAACCAACGCAGATCCCGCCCTGGGGAATAGGTGGTCACAGGTGCTGCAGCCAGAGGTGACGCAGACTCTAGAAACGCTCGACGCTCAACCATGGATCGGTGGGGGGAGAGCCGGCGATGAGCTTGTGGTTGCACCTACCAGCCCATGGGCGCGGGCGGGGCCTGGCGCCGGAGCTGCGCCGCCTGCTGCGCCGCAGGCCTGGGTGCTGGGATCTTCCCGAATTGCCGGAGGTGGGTGGTCCGCTGCTGGAGGGCGGCTGGGTGGACGATGCCCAGCGCAGGAGCGCTGAGCTGCTGGGCGCGCGCCGTTGCTGGTTTGGGGTGAATGGGGCCAGCGGTCTGCTCCAGGCGGCCCTGCTGGCCTTGGCTTCGCCGGGGGCGCGGGTGTTGCTGCCCCGCAACCTGCACCGCTCGCTGCTGCATGGCTGTGTGCTCGGCGATCTGGTGCCGGTTTTGTTTGATCTGCCGTTTGATGCCAGCTCGGGGCTGTGGTTGCCGCCCACGCCAGATCATTTGCAGCGGGTGATCGCGGCGGCCCAGGCCAGTGCTCCCCTGGCGGCCGTGGTGTTGGTGGATCCGAGCTACCAGGGTTTGGCCGCCGATCTGCCGGCGCTGGTGGCGGTGGCCCATGGTGCCGGCTTGCCGGTGCTGGTGGATCAGGCCCATGGCAGCGGCGAGGCCCTCGCCGCTGGTGCTGATCTGGTGGTGCTCTCCTGCCAGAAAGCCGCAGGAGGCCTTGCCCAAAGTGCCGTGCTTGCCCTGCAAGGGGATCGGGTTGACGGTGCCTCGGTGGAGCGCGCCCTGCTGTGGTTGCAAACCTCCAGCCCCAGCGCCCTGCTCCTGGCTTCCGCCCAGGCGGCGCTGAGCCATTTACGTAGCGCGCCAGGGCAGCGGCAACGGCAGGCTGCCTGGGCGGTGGCCGAGCGCCTGCGCCGCCGCTGCCACCAGCTGCAGTTGCCGTTGGTGGCCAACCAAGACCCCCTGCGCCTGGTGCTCCACACCGCGGCGATGGGCATTGGCGGCCTTGAGGCCGATGCCTGGTTGCTGGAGCGGGGGGTGATTGCTGAGTTGCCGGAACCGGGCACCCTCACGTTTTGTCTGGGCGTGGTGCCCCCGCTTGGGTTGGTTTGGCGCTTGCCGCGCCAGCTGCAAGCTCTGCGCCGCGCTCTGGGTGGGCCGCCGCTGACGCCCTTCAGTGCGCCCCCCTTGCCCCTGGTGGCCGCACCGGAGATGGCCCTTGGCCTGGCCTGGCGCGTTCCGTCGGTGGCCGTGCCCCTGGCGCAGGCGGCAGGCCGGATCGCCGCGGAACCGCTGTGCCCCTATCCCCCCGGCATCCCGCTCCTGGTGCCTGGGGAGCGCATTGATGGGGCGCGGGCCCAGTGGTTGGCGGGGCAACAGCTGCTTTGGCCTGGCCAGATCGCTGATACGGTAAAGGTTGTGGCCACCTAGAGCCGATGCAGCAGCTGGGGCCAAACCCAACGCCAGGGGCTGATTCAGATCCGGCGGCCCTGGCCTTCCAGTGGGACTTCGTGACCCCTGGCTTGCCCGATGGCGCGTTTGAGCACGCCCCAGGTTTCAGCCCCACCCCGATGGAGCTGCGCGTGATGCTCTTGGCCCACCTGCGCCCCCGCCCGGATTCGCTGGTGTGGGATGTGGGCGGCGGCACGGGGGCCTTGGCCCTGGAAATCGCCAGGTTGATGCCCCAGGGGGTGGTGCACACCCTCGAGCGTGATCCCGACGCCATTCGTCTGCTTGAGCAGAATCGCCAGCGCTTTGGCATCGCCAATTTGCACATCCATGCCGGTCAGGCCCCCGATGACCTGCATCAGTTGCCAGCCAACCCCGATCGGGTGCTGCTTGAGGTGGGGCGACCGCTGGGGGACGTGTTGCTGGCGGTTTGGGACGCCTTGACGGCCCAGGGGCGCCTGGTGATCAGCACCGCCAGCTTGGAAGGCTTGGTGGATGCCACCGATACCCTGAGCCAATTGCAGGCCCGCGATGTGCAGGTGGTGCAGGCCACGGTGCACCGCATGCAGCGGCGCGGCAGTCAGGCCAAGCTGGCGGCTGCTGAACCGCTGTGTTTGATCGCCGCAGAACGTTGACCTTGCCAGCCCTGCCAACGGCATCTGCCAAGCCCCGAGCGGCCACCTCCCTTTCCCGCCTGCTCAGCGGTTGGGCCGCCGGCGGCTTTGGCTTTGTGGTGGTGATGCTGGGGGGGTGGTGGTTCACCGCTGCGGTGGGCGTGATCGTGCATCTGGGCCTGCTGGAGTTTTTCCGCATGGCCCAGTTCAAGGGGATTCGCCCCGCCACCAAAACCACCTTGGTGGCGGTGCAGTTGCTGTTGATTTCCACCCAGGCCGCCAGCGGCGGCAGTGGGGGACACTGGTTTTCCGGGGACGTGGCGGCGGCGATCCTGCCGGCTTCCGGTGCGGTGATCTGCGGTTGGCTGCTGTTGCAGCCCGTCACCGGCACCATTGCCGACATCGCCGCTTCGGTGGTTGGTTTGTTTTATCTGGGTTTTCTGCCCAGCTATTGGATCAAGCTGCGCGATCTGGCGGATCCGCTGCTGGCCCCGAATCTGGCCCATTGGAGCTGGACCCAGAGCGCCGGTCTTGGCTTCACCCTGTTGGCCTGCTTTCTGATCGTGGCCACCGACATTGGCTCGTATGTGATCGGCCGCCGCCTGGGCCGCCACCCCCTCTCCCCCATTTCACCGGGCAAAACCGTGGAAGGTGCGGTGGGTGGCGTGGCCTGTGCCTGTTTGGTGGGAGCCCTGGGCGGGGTGCTCTTGGGCTGGCACTGGGGTGCCCCGTTGGGAGCGGCGTTGGGCGCGGTGGTGGCGGTGTTTGCCCTGGTGGGGGATCTCACCGAATCGATGATGAAGCGCGATGCCGGTATCAAGGATTCCGGTGATGCGATCCCTGGCCATGGCGGGATCCTGGATCGCATTGACAGTTATCTGTTTGTGCCCGCGGTGGTGTTCACCTTGGTGACCCTGGTGTTGCCGCTGGTTCAAAAGGGGTAGGCAACCGATGGATCCGGTCTCAGCCGCCGCCCACCGAAACCTTGGCTGTGCCGAAGAGCTGCACCATGCCTCCCTCGAGGTTGGCGCGCTCCACCGTGATGCCTGGATCCAGGGGCAGCCGCACTTCCAGATCGCCCTTTAGGGGGGCAATGGCTACGCTGCCGTTGCTCACCTGGAGCTGGGTTTCCAGCTCCACCAGGCCCTGATCCCCGGCGGGCTGGGCCGACACAATCAGGTGGTTGTGGCTGATGCGCAGCTCCACCAGCGGTGCGATTCCGAGCAGGGCATCCGCCAGTTGGTCGCCCAGTTCGCGCCATTGCGGATGGGTGAGCGACTGGGTGAGACCTTCCGCGCTGAAGGACACCTGACCTTGAATCGTGAAGGGCTGCTGTAGCTGTAGCGGTTGGCCCTTGAGCAGGGCGCCGATGTTCACCGCAATCGGGCTGCTGGTGAGCTCAACCAACTCCAGCTGAAGGTTTTGGTAGGTCACCCGGCGGGCCATCAGCCGCACACCCGCCAGCTGGCCGCGCAGCAACGCCAAGGCCGAACCTTGCAGCTGCAGATCGAGGCTGTCGATGGCCTGGCATTGCTGGCGAATCCAAAACTGCAAGCCACTGGAGAGCAGTTGCATCACCGGGCCAGAACTGGTGTTGCTCGAGCTGCCCATCGCGCGGTCGGGTCGGGGAGTCGGGTGGTGAATCAGGGGGCAAGCCAGGCGGCTGCCACCGTTTCAGGTTGGTCGATGTGGGGCAGGTGACCGCAGTGGTCGAGCTCCCGCACACGCCCTCCTAGCAGGGCCAGGGCAGCGCGCTTTTGCGGTGGCCGCAGAATCCGGTCGTTGGCGCCCCAAAGCACGGCGATCGGTTGCGACGGCAGGGGGGAGCCGCAGCCCGCAAACCCTCCTGAGCGGGCAAAGGCTGCGAGGGTCTCGGCCCATCCCGGCGCCTGAAGATGCAGCGAAGCGATTTCCAGTTCTGCCGGTCCCACGTCCTGATCGGGATCCGCAAAGGCACTGCGGCAAAGCCCCCTGCGTACCCCCGGCAGGCCCAGAAAGCGCACGCCCAAACGATCCAGCACTGGGGGGAGCGGCATCGGTTTGCCGGTGAGGCCAGCCGGAGCCAGCAGTAACAGTCGGTTGATCGGATCGGGAAGCCGCCGCGCCAGCTCTACCGCCACCGACCCGCCCATCGAGGCCCCGATCAGACCAAGGGGCTCGCTGGTGCGGGCAGCAATCGCCTTCACCAGGCTGTCGAGGTGCAGCAGCACCGCTGCGGGGTTGGCAACCGCTGGGGAGAGGCGGGGGCAAAACCCGAACCCATACAAATCGGGGATGAACAGTTGGTAGTGGCCGCTGAGCAGGGGAGCGAGGCGCCGAAATTCCAGAAAGGAACTGTCGAACCCATGCAGCATCAACAGCGGCGGTCCTTGCCCCCAAACCGCCACGGGCCATTCCCCAGGCAGCCCATCCAACGGCCACCACTCCACCTGCGCCGCCAGCTGACGGCCCTGGGGATCGCGCAACGTCTGGGCAGCCTCCGCCACCAGTGCTTGGCAGCGCGCCAGGCGGCTGCCGCTGGTCTCCCGGTTCAAGGTGCTCTCAACCTGCGTCACGCCGTCAGGCGCTCACGGCTGCTGCAGGTGCTCACCAGGGCTGCCAGTAGATCGCTGGCGGACACCGCAAAGGGGAGGTGATGGAGATCGGAGCCCTCCTGGCAGGCAAAGTTGCAGGCCCGTTGCAGGTCGTTGAGATTGGCGTTGCCCAGGCCGAGATCGGCCAACTCCACGGGCAACTGCAGCTGGCGGAACAACGGGATCAGCTGGCGCCGGGCTTGGCCTGCCAGCTGGCTGCCGCCCAGCACTTCTTCCAGGCGCAGTTGCACCAGGATGCCAAAGCCCACCTTCTCGCCGTGCAGCACGCCATGGGTGGCTTCGAGCTGGGTGAGGCCGTTGTGCACGGCATGGGCGGCCACGGTGCGGCACCGGGCCCCACCGATGCCCCCAATCAGTCCGGCGGTAAGGGCGCAGGCCTCCACCACCCGCACCCAGGCTTCGCCGCCAGGGTTGGCCAGGGCGATTTGGGCTTCCAGCAGGAGTTGGTCGCGCAGAACCCGGGCCATCTGCACCGCTTGCTGAATCAGGCCGTCGTTGCTGGTGCCACTGCTCACGGAGGCTTCGTACCACTTGGCCATCGCATCGGCGATGCCACTGGCCAGGGTGCGCTCAGGAGCCTGCCGCACGAAGCCGTGGTCGAACACCAGCAGGTCAGGGCAGCGCGCCAGCGCCACATCGCCGATGAAGGCCCCCTGGGGTGAATACACATTGGCCAGGGCTGTCCAGCCGGCGCAGGTGGCGGCGCTGGTGGGCACGGTGATGCAGGGCACGCCGAGGCGATGGGCGAGGAGTTTGCCCGCATCGAGCACTTTGCCGCCGCCAATGGCCACCACGCCATTGGCGTGGCTAACGCCGTCTGCACCGCCGGCCTTCACCTCGGCCTCGATCCGTTGGAGGTCAACTTCGCAGCAGTCGTGGTTGAGTTCTGCCCAATGGCAAGCCAGGCCCACCTGCTCCAGCTCGCGTTGGCAGCTAGCCCTGAGCGAACGCGTCGATGCGCTGCGGCCCAACAGCAGGGGCCTTGCGCACAGCGAGGCGATGCTGGCGATCGCCTCGTGCCAGGCCCCATCGCCCCGCAGCACGAGGGCTGGGGCGATGGTGTGGTGGTGAAGCGGCTCCAGGGAACTCAGGCTCCTGCGGCTGCCAGCTCAGGCATGGCAGGAGCTGAGAGTTGCTTGCGAATCACCACATGCTTGTCGTCATTCACATCCACCAGGGCTGAATCGCCTTCGCCGATGCGGCCGGAGAGGAACTCTTCCGCCAGCGAATCCTCGAGCAGGCGCATCACGGCACGACGCAAGGGCCTGGCTCCGTAGC
>JBEDHM010000252.1:0-8505 GCA_041174105.1 Cyanobacteriota bacterium
GGTGCCGAGAGGTCGAGATCCGTGCCGCCTTCGGTGATGCGGTAGCCCGTCAGGCTTTGGGTGACGGCAAAAATCGCATCGGTGATCGATTCCGGTGCCGGGCCCCCATTGGCGCCGTTCACCTTCACGCCAAAGTCGCCGTCGGGGCCTCCGGGGTTGTGGCTGGCCGAGAGGATGATGCCGCCGATGGCGCCGTGTTGGCGAATCAGGTGGGAGGCCGCCGGTGTGGAGAGGATGCCGCCGGTGGTGGTGATCAGCCTGCTGATGCCATGGGCTGCGGCCATCTGGGCGATCACCCCGATGGCGCGCTGATTGCCATAGCGTCCGTCGCCGCCCACCACCAGCGTGCCGCCGGCCACGCCAGGGAGCACCTGGAAGATCGCCTCGATGAAACTCTCGAGGTAGTGGGGGGTTTCGAATTGACGGCTGCTTTTACGCAGGCCGGATGTGCCGGGCTTTTGGTCACTAAAGGGTTGGTCGAGGGCGATGTGCCGGATCGAGACGGCAGTGCTGTTGGTCATCGGCCGAGGCCACCCTGCTTGGGGGCACCAAATTAACCCTCGTTCAAGGGGTCTGGTTCTGGATCAGGCCAAACCGATTTTTCTTCGCACCTTTGGCGTCGTCGCTGTTGCCTAGAACGGAGCTGGTCTGCCGTTTGCAGAACAGCATCAGTTCAGAAGCGGCTTTGTTCAGCCCCTCGCGCCGTTCGTAGGTGTTGGGGTTAGCGACCTTGGCGTTTTGCACGATTGCCCAGATGGAGTCCTTGCAACCGGCCGACAGTCTCGGATGATCCATCAGCGGATCGGCACTGGTGCGGGCCTTGTCGCAGACGGCGGCGTTGTTCTCTCGGCCGCAGTCCAGGGTTGCCAGTTGGATGGCCCGCAGCTCGTCTTGGGTGGGGTAGGGCGGTTCCTTGGCGGGGTTGGCATACAGCGGTGTTGCTGCCATCAGGCCCAGGCAGGTGCTGGTGGCCAGACCCGCAGCAGCGAGCAGGCCCAGGCGGCCTGGGGTGGACACAAGGGTGGAGCGGATCTGAATCCGGGCCATGGCGATCAGGGCATTGGCCCCATCATGACGCCGGTTTCAAGCTGGCCAGGCCATGGCGCAGCGGCTTTTGCTGGTGGCACCAGTGGCGGCCGATGGCGCTGCCGATCCAGGGGGCGCTGGCGGCAATGGCGCAGCGCAGGGCGTCTTGGCGCCGCAGCCATTCCCCCCGGCTGGCCTCCTCGGCTTGGAGCTGTTGGAGCTGTTCAATTTCCGGACGCCGCGCCGCTTCGATGGCCGCCAGGGCATCCGGGGCATCCGTCCGATCAGGCTCCCGCAACAGCGGGATCAGCAGCTGGCTAGCCAGCCACGCATCGCGCAGGGCCATGTTGATTCCCTGGGCCCGCACGGGGCTCATCGGATGGGCGGCATCGCCCAACAGCAGCAGGCCTGGCCGCCACCAGGTTTCAGCCATTCCCACCTGCACCTTCAGGCGGGTTGGTCCGCGCAGGTGGCCAGAGGCCTGCCTCAGCCAGCCAGCCAAATCGGCGGGGCCCTGGCTGGCGAAAAGCTCGATCCACGCGTGGTGGCTGCGCCGGGGGGTGGGTGCATCGCGATCCAGCACCCAGCCCAACTGCTGCCCTCCGCTGGCGCGCTCAAAGATGCTGAAGGTGCCTTGCCTGCCCACCACGGTGGTGAATTGGCCTTTCAGGGGGCAGGGAGCGGGGCCGGCCAGTTCAAACCACAGCACATCGATGGGGCTGGATTGGGCCCCCAGGGCGATGCCGGCTTCCCGGCGCAGCAGTGATTGGCGGCCATCACAGGCCACCACCAGATCGGCCTGGAGGTGCTGGCCATCGGCGAGCCCCACGCCGTAAATCCGTCCATTGCTTTGCAGCAGTCTTGTGGCTGAGGTGGGGCCAATCAACGAGAGCAGGCCCGTGGCCTGGGCCCTTTGAATCAGGGCCGAGATCAAGGCCTCCTGGCTCACCAGGGTGCAGGGCTTTGCAGGATCGCCGTCGAGCGGTTCGGTGGCGGTAAAGAGCTGGCGACCATTGACCACAAAGCGCCAGCCCGCCAAGGGGCGGCTGGGGATCTGCGCCAGCAGGGGCAGCAGTTCCATCCGCTCGAGCACCTCCAGGCCCGAGGGCAACAGCGCTTCTCCGCGCCAGGGCTTGCGGTGGTGGGCCATGGCCTCCACCAGGGTCACGGCGATGCCCGCTTGGGTGAGCAGGAGGGCCAGGCAAGCGCCGGCGGGCCCGGCGCCCACAATCACAACGCCAGCTTTGGAGTCGCCAGCTTTGGAGGCGCCAGATTTCGGGTCGCCTGCCTCAGAGACGCCTGACTCAAAGACCCCAGACTTAGAGGAAGGAGTTGTAATTGCGGGTGTCGCTGCTGCTTGTGGTGCTGGTTTGACCCATCAACTGGCTTTTTTTGGCCAGGAGGTAATCCACCAATTCCTGTTGCACGGCGAGCAGTTCTTTGGTGCAACCCCGAAAAGCGGCCCGATGGCGAATTTCGTCGTGGCGGGTGTGCAGATCGCGAAGCATCAGCTGGATCGCATCCAGGGTGGGGGAATGGATTCGGGAGGTGGTTTGGGAATCCATTGGTCTCAACGCTGCTCTGGTTTGATGCTAAGCCCGAGGCTCAGGGCATCAGTGGGCAGCCTGGGGGCAGTCTTTCCCCCAGGTTTGATAGCAAAGTCCGTTGTCGCGGCAGTCGACCCGGCTCAGGGGCTGTTCGTAGTGCGCCTCGAACTTTTGCTGGATGATGTCGGAAGGGGCTGTGCCCACAAAATCTTTGGTCACCGCGCAGGCGCTATGGGGCTTGCCGCCGCTGGGGGGCGCTGCACTGACTGGGGCCAAAACAGCTGTTGCCAGAAGGAAGGCCAGCATCCGTTCAGCTCCAGGCAAGGGATCCCTCAACGCTAACGCCCATCTCTGGCCTGGGCCCGCCATCGTCACCCAGCACGGTGCCGTTCGTGGGAGATCCTTGCGCTGCCAGAGCCGCAGTGGGCGCGCATGCGGGCCTGTTTGCGTGCCAGCCGTGCGCTGATGCCCAGCTCTGCCCCCTTCCAGAGACGGTCGATCTCGGCGGTGAAATGCCGGGCGAGCAGCGGTGAATCGATCACCAGCAGGGTTTCATCGTTCTGGAAGGCAGCCGATGGGCTCCAGTTGAACGAACCGGTGATCAGGGTGTGCCCATCGATCACGGCCACCTTGTGGTGAAGTTTGTCGCCGGGAGCCAGGCGTGGTGTGCCGACCCCTTCCAGCGGTGTGCTGAAGGGGTGATTGCCGGCTTCCAATTTGCAATCGCGATCGGGCAATTGGGTGCCAAGCAGGTCGAGGATTTCGCTGAAGGAGCGATTGGCGAAGCCCGGATCGGCAAGCAGCCGGATCTTCACCCCCTTGGCTTGGAGCGCGGCGATGGCATCGGCAACCCCTTGCTCGGACAACACAAACAGGGCCATGTTGAGCTGGTGTTTGGCCCCTGCCAGCAATGTTTCGAGGAGCTGCAAGCCCTGGTTGGGGTCGAGGCGCCGGTGCGGTGCAAACAGCACGCCCACCTTGGTGGGGCCCACCATCACCTCTTGCAGGCCCCCTTCCGCTTTGGCTATGCCAAAGCGGCTGTCGTTGTTGCCTCCTGGCCCATCTCCCCACATCCGCGCAAATTCGTCTGCAAACAGAGCCGCTAGAGCCGGGCTGTGAAAACGCAGGAGGTGGTTCGCATTGCCCCTGGATTGCGGATCATCCGGATCTCCATGGATGCAGGACGGGGTGAAATTCGCCGATCCGGCGATCACCACCGCGCGATCGACCACCATGAATTTGTGGTGCATGAGGCCACTGCCGCTGCTGCCATCGGCGGTGTCATCGAGCATCGGGATCCCTCCCCGCTGCAGGATCAACAGGGCATCACCCCAGCCCAACTGCTCAAGTTGTTGGTGCCGCTTGCGCTGGTGGGGCACCAAATCGGCCAGGTGTTCCTGGCTCCAGGGTGTGCTGTAGGTGTTCTCCAGCACCACCTTCACCGTGACCCCTTGCTGGTGCTTGGCCACCAGCGCGGCGGCCACCTTGGGTAGTGAAAGTTCCTGCACGGCCACCAGGATCTCCTGATGGGCCGATGCAATGGAGGTCAAAATGAAGGCCTCGAGGTCATCGCCTTCGCGCCACTGGCCGCTGATGGGGCTTTTGTAGTGGTGCTGGCTGTTGTGGTTGAAGGCCACCTCAATGCCAGGTGGCAACGGCACTTCTTTGGGGCCCTGGCCCAACAACCGTCCTTGGCCACTGCAACTGCTGAGCATCAGGGCAAGGGCGCCCATGGCGCCAACCGACAGCGCCGCAGTAGCCGATCGGGCGCGCACCATCCAGGCAGTCAACGCTCTGCGTTCAGGGTTCCCACAGCTCCGCAAACCAGCCTGCTGAGCCGGAACCGCTGAGCCAGAGCCGCTAGTGGTGGCCAGGCATCTCAGCCGTGCGCAGCATGGACACAAACCAAACCGTGGAAAGGATCACAGCCGTGAGCACAGCCGCTGGAATGCCGGCCTTTTGCAGCACCAACAGCACCACCAAAGGAAAAGAAATGGCCCCAGCCAGAGGTGTGAACGCCACCAAGGCCTGTTTCATCGTGCAGGCCTCAGGGGTGGATGGTCGAGCAAGTTAAAACCACTCGGGAATGGCTTTATCGGCGGGATTGCTGTTGTCTTCGGGGGTGATCCGGTTGAACTCCAGGGTGATGTTGCGCTTCTGCACCCCATCGGCAGCGATCGCTTCAATCGGGTAAAGCTGTTGACCATCGCGGAAGGGCACTTGCACCCGGAAGGTGCCATCACTGGAGAGGGGCACCACTTCACCGCCAATGGTGAGGCGAGCGGAGGGATCGGTGGCACCGTAAACAATCAACTCTGCATCGGCTACCAACCAGAAGGAACGCTGGCGTGGCGCGACTCCACCCACACCGCTTTCGTTGCGGCCGCTGGCCCACAGGCCTGCGCCCGAGGCGTTGAGCTCGCTGGTATCGAGGCCTGCGGCTTCCAGTTCGTGGAAGGCTTCGGAACCCCGACCCAGACGCCGGAACTGGGACGTGGCGGTTTGGTAGAGGCGCTCGTGCAGGCCCGCATCGGCCGGTTCCACCAGCGTGGGAAGGGTGGTTGCCGAGCTGGTGTCGAGGGAGAAGGGAACAAATTGATCGAGAATCTGCTCACTGGGGTGCAGGGCAGGCACCCGGGCCACGGAGGAGAAGGCCAGCGAAATCCAGCCCCCCGATCCGCCCTTGCGGTAGCCCAGCTCAACGCGGTAATCGCGATCGCACAGGGGAACGGGCAGGTACCACTCGGTGGCGTGGCTATCGACCACCACTTCCTGGAGGGTATGGGGGTGGACAGAGCCGCCAGAGAGACCGGTCACATCGGCCACCCGCAGGCAGAGTTGGCTGGCTCCAGCCGCTTGGGCTTGGGCGCGGTCGGCTTCAGAAATTTCCCAGAACACGTAGGCCCACTGGGGATCCCTGGGCAGAAACACCACATTGGTGAAAGCCGTGGGCCGCGGGGCTGGGGCGAGTTCGGCTTCGATGGCTTTGAGGCTGCGCTTGGCGTTGTCTTGGCGCGCCTCGATGGCATCGAGGAGTTCTTCCTTGGATTTGCGGCTGTAAAGGCTCACCCCAAGGTCGCTGGCGACTTCCCGCAGCTGGCGGAGGGTCATCATGGCCAGGGACGAAAGGGTCTGGTTCACAGCTGCAGATTTCGTTTGGGATCAGTGTGATGAACTATCCCAGAGCTGATCGGCAATTGGATCCAGTCGTCAGCATCCACTGACCACGGCCTGTGCCTTTGGACACAGGTGCTGCCGGTGCCAGTAAGCGACTCCGCAGCAAAAAGGCGGCCCTGGGGCCGCCTGCTGATCCCATCCAATGGGGGCTTGGTGGGTGGGTTGGTTCGCGATCAGCGACCGATGCTGCGGTAGGGAACCTTGGACAGGTAATCGATGCTGGCGTTGCCGGAAGCTCCACCCCGGCTGCGCATGGCGGGCAGGGTGCGCACCCAGGGCAGGTAGTCCTCGGCGAAACCACCGCGGCGCTGACGGCTGCGCTCGGGGAAGGCTTTGACGCTGCCGGTGTACACCACTTGGGGGAAGCCCAGGATGCCGCGGTAGTACGACTCGTAGCGGGGGCTGGTGAGGTTGAAGGGGGTTTCGCCCAGGTCGCGAGATCCCACCACCCGATTGCGGTGGTAGGGCACGGTGTCGTAGCCGAAATTGTCGAGGTATTCCTGGCTATTAAGGATGTCGTCCACGGCACCCTTGATGCCGCGGGTCATGATCACGGCCGACCAGGCGATCTCTTCGGATTTGCCATGGACGGGGCGACCCAGCAGTTTCTCCACCAGGTGACGGGCCACCCGGTAGTTGCTGTTGAGGTTGTAGAAGCTGCGGGTGAAGGTGTCCGACAGGCACAGCGAGCGGATGAAATCCCGCACGGTGATCTGGCCGTCACGCAGCTGGCACTCCAGGGTGCGATCCCGGTCCACCTTGAAGGCGTGGAAGAAAATCTGGCGGTAGGCCGCTTCAATCACGAAGTTTTGGTCCTCGCGATCGAGGGCCTTGTCCATCGAAACGGCCTTGGGATCCTCATCCGAACCCACCCGCAGGGCATCAACCCGCGAGTTCTGGGTGGTGGGTGCGTATTTCAGGAGAGGCAGGGCCACGCGACATCAGCATCCGTCGCCAGCGATCGTAGAAGTGGGGTTGCGGCTGGGTTCACCTGGCTGGGATAGGACTCACAGTCCGTAACGTTCGCCACGCTTTTCAGCGGCTCGCTTCAGGCCTGGCCCCCCTCAGGCCAGGCGGGTTTCGACGCAGAACGAGGCGGTGTTGGAGAGGCCCTCCACCGTGCTGGTGCGCAGCCGCACATTGGGGCCGGAAAAGCTGAACCGTTCCAAGCTGTTCATCGTTTCGTAGCTGGTGGAGAGCACCAGCTCATCCCGCTCGTCCATGGCGAAGTGGCCGGCTACCGGGGCCGTTTCTGCGTAGCCCCGATCACGCAGGAGCAACCCCGAGCGCCCCAGCTCATCCGTGGGAATCAGGCCGAACACGCTGTCGCCCTCGTGGGCCTCACCGGCCTTGTCCCAGGCCATTGAGGCGTTCCAGGTCACCCGGCATCCCCCGACCAGGGCTTGGGGATCCTGCTGATGCAGTTCGGCAATGGCGATCAGCCGCGGATCATCGGCCGCCAGTTCCACCACCTCAATGAACGACCCACCGGCCTCGGCCCGCCGATGCAGCAGGTGGTGGCTGCTGCGCTGGGATCGCCAGCGCCCGCAGCTCAGGCGGAAAAAACTGATGGCATCGGCGATCGCGGGCATCGAAGGCTGGGGGCTTGCTGGGGGGATGATCGCAAGCCGCGCGTTGGCGCTGGCCGTCGCCCAGGCGATCAAGTCGCTGAGTTCCAGGTTGAGGGGGCCTTTGCCGCCATGGCGGCCGATGGTTTCCAGTTGCGCAGCGGCGCCCAGGAGTTGGTGGGCCAGGGCCGTGGCGAAGGCCTGGTCGCCCGCTACGGACTTCTGCTCCAGGGCCCAGCGCTCCAGGCCGGCCAAATCGGGAGCCTTTCCCCCTTGCGCCGCCGCAATGGTTTGCAGGGTGCGTAAACCATGGGCCAACAGCCGCAGGTGGTGGCGCTCCAGGGCCGGCAGCAGGGTGGCTTCCAGTTGGGCCAGCTCCTCTGCGGAGAGGGGGCTGTCAGGCTGGGGCATGGGGCAGTAGGCGGAAGCCACAGGAGTGGCCCTGCTCCAGTCGCCATTGCACCCGGTCCACCTGGCAATCGGGAAAGGTGTGGCGGATCAGTTGCAGCTCTTGGTCGCAAACACAGGGGAATTGCTCGGCGATGCGCATCACCGAGCAATGGAATTCGCTGATCACCCAGCCCTCGCCTTCGGCGTAAAACTCGGCCACATAGCCCTCGTGGCGCCGCAGGTCCACCAGGCGCTCGAGCCGCTCCCGCAGGCTGCCTTCGCCCACCTGTTGGCGGTAGTCGCCAGCTTTTTGGAGCGCCTGTTGTTCCAGCAGGCTGTTCACCAGTTCAGGCGGCAGGGTGCCGGCAAGGGATTCGAGCAGCCCTAGGGCGAAGTGCTCGCTGCCATCAGGGAACTGGCCCTGCCCTTTAGGGGTGAGTTGCCAGCGGTTGCTGGGGCGACCGGGCCCTTCCGGCGCCGGACTGGCCTGCACCAGGCCATCCTCTTCCAGGCTGCGCAAATGACGGCGCATCACCTGGACAGAGACGTTTAACTGTTCGGCCAGTTCGCCTGCCGTGGCTTCACCTTTACGCAGGAGCCATGCCAGCACCGCGTCGCGGGTGGTGGCCGGAGCGCTCGCTGGAGCGCTGGAAGCAGCGCTGGCGGAGGTAGTTGGCGGGTCGGTTGGAGGAGTGGTGGTGCTCATCGCTGACACCGAACCTTCACACGATGCCACGGGCCCATGGGGTTTGGGGTGGCTGGTCGGCGGTGGCAGGCACAATGGGCCCTTCCCCTTG
>JBEDHM010000253.1:0-2761 GCA_041174105.1 Cyanobacteriota bacterium
GGGCATGGGCCAGCCAGCCCTTGCGGTCGGGCAGGGGCGTGGCGGAGGGATGGAACACGGTGCCCAGCCGTTCGCCGGCGAACAGGCCATCGAGCACGGCCGGATCGCGGCCATCGGCCAGACGCACCCGGATGCCGCTGGAGGTGGCGATGCGGGCGGCGGCAATCTTGGTGGTCATGCCCCCGGTGCCCCAGCGGCCACCTCCGGTGGCGCCACGGCCCACCTGTTCCAGCTCCACCAGGTTGTGCACCTCTTCGATCGGTTGGGCGGAGGCGTCACTGCGGGGATCACCGGAGTAGAGGCGATCCACATCGGTGAGCAGGATCAGTTCATCGGCGCCGATGGCCACGGCCACCAGGGCCGAGAGGGTGTCGTTGTCGCCAAAGCGCAGTTCATCGGTGGCCAGGGTGTCGTTTTCATTCACCACCGGCACCACGCCCCAGTTGAGCAGTTGTTCGAGGGTGCTGCAGGCGTTTTGGTAGCGGCGCCGGGAGGCCAGATCGCCCCGGGTGAGCAGCACCTGGGCCACGGCGAGCCCCGAGCTGCCAAAAGCTTCCTGATAGAGGGCCATCAGCCTTCCCTGGCCCACGGCGGCGGCGGCCTGCAGGGCCACCACTTCCTGGGGGCGCTTGGCCATCGCCAGGGCCCGACAGCCCAACCCAACGGCCCCACTGGTGACCAGGGCAATGGAATCGCCCTGGGCCTGTTGGCGGCTGAGGCTGGCGGCCAGATCGGCGATCACCGCGGTGGTGGGGCGCTCCGGGGTGCCCCGCAGCAGGCTGGTGCCCACCTTCACGACCCGCCGCAGTCCTGAGGGGCTCCTGCTCATCCCAACAGACCAGCCCCCATCCATTGGGCCAGGCGCAATTCCAGCTTCTGCAACCGATCCCGTTGGCAGGGCTCACCGTTGCTATCGATCGGCTTCACCAGCACGGTGAACAACCCCAGGCGGTTGCCGGCCATCACGTCGGTGAAGATCCGATCCCCCACCAGCGCCACCTGGTGGTGGGGCAGGTCGAGCTGGGCCAGAACGCGCCGTAGGGCGCTGCGGCGGGGTTTCCCAGCCGAGGTGGTGAAGGGCAGGGCCAGGGTTTCGGCCACCGAGCCAATGCGTTGGCGCGACGGGTTGTTGCTGAGCAGATGGATCGGGAACTCCTGCTTGGCTGCCATGAGCCAGCGCTGGGCTGGGGCCGGCACCACGGTTTGGCGGCGAGGCAGCAGGGTGCGATCCACATCCAGCACCAGGGCGCGGATGCCCCGATGGTGGAGGGCTTCCAGCGGTAACTCCGCCAGGGTGCACTCCATTAGCCAATTGGGACGCAGCAGCTCCCGCAGCATCAGAGGTCGCCCTCCCGCTCCGCCAGCTCGGCCTCGATCCGGGGTTGCACCCGATCAAATTCCTCGCCTTCCACCAAAAGCGCTTCGTTGCCCTGCATCCGGGCCACCACGAAGAAAGGATCCAAGGGGATGTACAGGCCGTATTCCTGGCTGTCGACCAGGAAGCTCACCAGCAGTTCGTAGGTTTCCGAGTCGTCGTCGGCGTCGTCTTCGTCGTCGAGATCCTCGGGCTCGGGCTCATCGAGTTCGCCGCTCACGGTGAGGGTTACCGCCGATCGCACCAGGGTGAGGTCGTGCTCCTGGAGCACCACATCGGCCACCGACAGGATCGGCTCGGTGGCGTCGATCGTGTCGATCAGTTCGGGGTCGGCGTCATCGTCGAGGCGGAACAGGCAGACCGGGGTGTCCACCGGCGTGAGCAGGGCGTAATCGTGGCCATCGAGGGGGATCAGCTGCTCGAGGAAGCAGAGCAGTTGGCGGCCTCGGGGGTCCCGGACCAACACGGTGGGGACGTCGCCGGAATTGGTTACGGCAGGACCTTCAGAAGCCATGGAATGGGCGCAGGTGTTCTCAGGATGGATCAAGGCTGGCCGTTCTGCCGCCGTTTGGGGTCGCAGGCTGCATTGGATCGGGGCCTAGGCGTTGGGCTTCAGGGCCTTCGGCGAGCCACTGCTCGAGCAACAGGGCCGCCGCAGCACTGTCGAGGGCGCCGCTGCGATCCCCATGCAGACCCCGCTGCTCACCCGCAGCCCAGCTGCTGGCATGTTCATTGACCCAGGCAATTGGCAGATCCAGGCTGCGCGCCAGCCGCTCGCCGTAGCGGCGGCAATGGAGCGCCTGCTCTGTGGCACGACCGCTGCAATCCAAGGGCAGTCCCACCACCAGCGCCTGCACCCGTCGTTGGCTCATCAGCGGAGCCAGCCGCTGCAGATCGGCAGCAAAGCGTCCCCTGGCCAGGGCCGCCAGGGGCGTCACCGTGAACCCGAGGGGATCGCACCCGGCCAGGCCAATGCGTTTTCGGCCCACATCCAGGGCCAGCGCTGAACAGGGCTTGGGCTTGCGGGCTGGTGGCATTCGCTGTTGGGCTTGCTCTTAGGCTTCAGCTAAGGCAGTGGGCCGACGGGAGTTGGCAGGGGCCGGCGTTGGGGTTGCAGTTGGCCCAGCACCGCCTCCAGACCCTTGGCCGCTTGCATGGGGGCATGTTGTTCGTGGCGCCGCCACACGCTGCGGGCCATCAGCACCCGTTCACCGCGTTCAACGGCCCCTTGCTGACGCAGCCACTGCTGCCGGCTGCCGTCCCGGACATCGCAGTGCAACCAAAGGGGCTGGGCGTCGCCAAAGCTCTGCTGGGCTTTGTTGAGGAGTTGTTCGATGGGCAGCCCAATCAGGTGCTGCCACCCCGGGTGCACGCTGAGCTCCACAT
>JBEDHM010000254.1:0-10115 GCA_041174105.1 Cyanobacteriota bacterium
CGATCGTGAAACTGCTGCTGCGGCTCTACGAGATCCAGGCGGGCGAGATCCTCCTTGACGGCCAACCGATCCAAAGCCTGCAACTGCAGGATTTGCGCCGGGCCATTGGCCTGGTGAGCCAGGAGGTGTTTCTGTTCCACGGCACCGTGGCCGAGAACATCGCCTACGGCACGTTCGCTGCTCCCCGCAGCGCCATTGAACAGGCCGCCCAACTGGCCGAGGCCTCGGGATTCATCGAGGCCCTACCCCAGGGCTACGACACCGTGGTGGGCGAACGGGGCCAACGGCTCTCGGGCGGCCAGCGCCAACGCATCGCCCTGGCCAGGGCCATTCTCAAAAACCCACCGGTCTTGGTGCTGGATGAGGCCACGGCCGCCGTGGACAACGAAACTGAAGCCGCCATTCAGCGCTCCCTCGATCGCATCACCGCCTCCCGCACCACCTTGGTGATTGCCCACCGCCTCAGCACCGTGCGCCATGCCGATCAGATCGTTGTGATGGAGCGGGGCCAGATTGTGGAGCGGGGCAGCCACGACTCGCTCATTGGCCGCAATGGGGCCTATGCCAATCTCTGGCGGGTGCAAGCGGGCCTGCGGGCCAACGAGGCCCTCAGCCTGTGAACGGCCAACCGATGGGCAGCCTTGGTGCAATAGGTTTTGCGGGATGAAGAGCACTCCGGCCAAGCGCCGACGCAAACGGGCCAAGCGCGGTCCCGTGCTTGTGGCCATTGCCGTAGGCCTGGGGAGTGGCCTGCTGCTGGCAGCTCCCCTCTCGAATCTGCTCAACGGCAAGGGGTTGGGCAATCCCGACATCACCAATCCCTTCACCGCCTGGACCGGGATTGGCAACCAGGACATCCTGTTGGTTGGCACGGATGTGGGTGGCGGCAACACCGATGTGATCGCAGCCCTGCGGGTGGATGGCGACACCACCAAAATCACCCAGGTGCCCCGCGATTCCTACATCGAAGCGGAGGGCTATGGCCCCCACAAAATCAATGCCCTCTACAGCCTTGGGGGGCTGGACCTGCTCAAACGCGAACTTTCTCGCAAGCTGGACCGACCGATTAGCCACCACGTGATGGTGAACCTCTCGGCCATTCGCCGCATGGCCGATGCCATCGGTGGCATCGAGGTGAACGTGCCCAAGCGCATGTATTACGTGGACAACAGCCAGGGCCTTTACATCGACCTCCAGCCAGGCTTGCAGACCCTCAAAGGCCGCCAACTCGAGGGCTTCCTGCGTTTTCGCCACGATGAGATGGGCGACATCGGCCGGATTGAACGCCAGCAGCTGGCCCTGCAGGGCCTGTTCCACAAGCTCACCCGGCCCGAGCAACTGGTGCGGCTGCCGATTCTGCTGAGCGCCGCCGGCAAGGACCTCAAAACTGACCTGGGCCCGATGGAACTGGGCGGCCTGGTCACGGCCATGGGCACCACCCACCTCGAGACCAAACGCCTCGGGGGACGGCCGTTCTACCGCGATGGCCTGAGTTACTGGGATGCGGAGTGGCCCCAACCAACCCAAGACGGCCAAGGCAGCGAGTCGGGCGCGAACGACCGTTACCGCAACCTCTATTAATCCCGATTCAATCGGGGCTCCCTTGAGAGGCGCTCGCTTAGCGCTCTGGGGGTTTGTCAACCGATGAATCTCTGACGGAGAGAGTGATCAGGGCCAGCAGCAAGGCCACCCCAGCCAGCGCCGGTGTCGAAGCCGCCACCGTGACTCCCAAGGCAGCCGTGAACCAGATCGAGGCGGCGCTGGTGAGCCCGCGCACCTGCGGTTCACCATGCTTGGGTTGGCGATTGGGCACCAGGATCTCGCCCGCCCCCAGGAAACCGATGCCGGTGGCCACCCCCTGAATCGCCCGGCTGCGGGCATCCGGCGCAGACCCGGCGGCGAGCACCATCAGACAGGCACTCAGACCCACCAGCACGTGCACCCGCAGGCGGTTGGGATGACTGATCGCCCCGTGATGGGCCCGATTCAGCCCCACGGCCAAGCCGCAGAGCACGGCGAGCCCCATCCGCAAGATCGCCTCGAGATCGGGCGAAAGGGCGAAGCCGAAGGGCCAAGCCACGGTGATCACACTCGGTTGCACAGGCTGGGAGGTTGGGGGGTGTCATCCAGGCCCCAACCCATCCTTGTGCCGGCTGGGGCCAAACGCCATAGTTGCCCAACGCAAAGCAGGCTTGAGCCTTTGACATCCCAGCTGCTGCGCAACACCCTCAAGCTGACCACGGCGATTTTCCTGACGGCGGCCCTCGCCGTGCACTACCAACGCATTCAATTTGTCTATTACCCATTGGTCGCCGCCCTGGTCGTTGTTGATGACAACGACGACCAAACCTGGAAGGCCGCGGGGGCTCGGATTTTTGGCACGGTGATGGGAGGCCTGGTCACCTTCTTGGTGCACACGATTGCTTCGGGCTGGCCCGGGGTGTTGCTCACCTTGCTGATCATGATCCCGGTGCTGCGGCTCTTTGGTTGGGGCAGCGGCCTGGGCACGGCCTGCACCCTGACCGTGATGTTTTTGATGATCCCGGGCTATAGCGCGCTGAACTGGGATTACGTCTTCAACCGCACCCTCGATACCTCGGTTGGCTGCGCGATGGGGCTCCTGGTGGGCCTGTTGTTTTGGCCTCGGAACCGGCGCGATGAACTGGGCACCCTGGAGATGGGCCTACGCCATCAACTGACGGAGCAGCTCGCTCTCTACCGGGCCTGGATCGGTGGCGCGCAACCGCTGCCCGCGCCCATTGAACCCGCGGCCTTGAGCCAATCGCTCGAGAGAATGCAGCAGCTCGTGAACCTGGAGCAAACAGGACCTGCCGCCCATCGCCTGGAGCGGCGCCGATGGCCCCAGCGGCTGATGCTCTGGCGCCAGGTGGTGCTGCATTGGGTGCAATGGGAAAGGCTGCTGATCGCGGCCGCAGCCCCCAATCCCCCCAGCGATCAAGTCGATGGAAAGGGCGCCATCGCCCCCTCCAATCCCTTGGCGCGCTGCATTCACAACCTGGGCTGCCTGGTTGGCATCACCAGCCCCGCTTCACTCGAGCCTGTGGCCAGTCAGGACTGGCAGACCCTGGCCCAACGCAGCCAGCGGCCCCTGTTGCTGCTGTTGGCCCTGGCGGAAGAGCAACGGCCCCTCGAGGCCAACCTGCGCAGCCTGGCTCTGGTCGGCAGAAACAGCCGATGACATGGTTCACCCCGAAAGAACTCAGGCTGGCCTTTTTGACGGGGCTGGTGAACGCCTTCGGCCATGTCACGGGCCTGGCCGACAGCTACTACGCCGCCCTGACGGTGCCGGCGGTACTGGTCGGCACCTATGGCGGCTCGATCGAGCTTGGCCGCCAACGCATCCTGGGCTCGATCCTCGGATCGCTGATTCTGTTTCTGGGCCTCGAGGGGCTCCAGGGCATTCCCATGCCGGTGGCCCTGGCGCTGAGTGTGGGCTTTCTGCGGCTTGTGGGTGGAGCCCTGGGCCTGAAGGTGGGCTACAAGGCCGGCGGCATGTTGTTGATCATGGGTTGGTTGCTGCACAGCTCCCAACTGGCCAGCTGGATTCCGCTGCGGCTCGGCTGGACGGTATTTGGGATCGTTGCCTCCCTGATCAGCCTGCAGCTGTTCTGGCCCGATCGGGCACGGGACCAAACCCTCCAGCAGGCGGGCGTGCTCAGTGGGCAGATTCAAACCAACCTGATCCGGCTATCCGAGCGCTTCAATCCCAGCCAGAGCGCGGGCAGTACGCCGTCGCCTGCCGCAACGACCAGCAGGGGGCTCTCCCTGCGCAGGGATCTCAACGCCCTGCGGCGCATGATTCCTGATCTGCTGCGGGAGCTGGGTAGCAATCCCAAACGCCATCCCGCCTATCGCCTGATCCGCGTGATCGACGATGCCCACTCCAGGCTAGTGGGCTCGGTGATTGGCCTGGAGCGCCATGCCCCCATGCCCACTGGAGGGGCCGATCTGCTGCGGCAGTTGCACCAGGCCGAACATGATCTGCTCGTGACCCTGGCCGCGCGCCTTGGGATCTGGGCCGCCAGCCTCACGGCCACTGACCGCCGGCTACCGCAGCCGCCCGTCGAGCCCATCCCCTTGCCCCAGAGCTGGCTGGAGGTGGAGAACCTGCTCCAGGATCCCCGCTGCAACCAGGCCCCGCTCGAGCGGCTGGAGCGCATTGCCAGCCGACTGGTGCTCTGCCGCCAGGCCCAGCGGGCCATCGAAACCGCCGAACTGCGTTGGGCCGCCCTACTGAATGGCTAGGGAGTTGCCCCAACCCCATCCCCAATCCTGCAAACTGCCGCGAGCTGATCCTGCCGGGACGATGCGGGCCCTCAGCCCCCTATTCCTTGCCCTTGGTCTGACACCTTGGGCCATCGCATCGCTGGGGCTGGGTGCCCCTGGCGCAGCGCAGAGCTTGGCCGCGAGTCCGCCAGCGGTGAGGGGGCCAAACCCAACCGGCAAGGCCAACGACCCCGGCACCGCCTATTTGGAGCGCAGCTGGAGAAAGCTCGATGCCCAGCTCCGTGCCCTCGATGCCCTGATTCCCGCCGAACCAGAGGCTCAGCCCAGCATCAAGATCGCCACCCCTTCCCTGCCCGCCAACCTGCTGGCGCCCAATGCGCCCGCCAAAGGCCCCCTGATGGGCCCGCAGGCCAGCCCGGCCCCGCCCTTGAGCCTGCCCACGCCGATCCAGCTCAAGGGTGGCGGCTCCGTACAAAGCCTCAGCCTCAGCCAGGCCCTGGCCCTGGCCTTTGCCAACAGCGCCACCCTGCAGGCCCAACGGGAGCAGGTGGCCGCCAGCCTGGCCCTGGTGCAGGCAGAGCTGGGCACCTATTGGCCGCGGATTAGCGCCTTTGCCAACAGCAGCTACGGCCAACAGGGAGTCAGCGAAACCGCCAACCAAGCCAACAACAACCTGGGATTTGGCCCCCTGTTCAACCCGGCAGGCTCGGGAATTCTTGCCTCCCCAACTCCTCCGTCTAACACCCCAAATCCCATCGCTGGCCCCTTCTATGTACCGGCCGGGGGCGGAGCGTCCCTAACCACGAGCACCGGCTCGGTGGGGGGCGGCCTCAACCTCGACTATGCCCTGATCGACTTCGCCCGCACCCCGAAGGTGAAGGCCGCGAGGGCCCAGCTCGCCAATGCCCGCAGCACCTATGCCAATGAGGTACGGAAGCTGCAACTGCAGGTGAGCGAGGCCTACTACCAGCTCCAACAAGCCGATCAGCTGGTGCGCATCCGTGACGCCGATGTGCGCAACGACCTGTTGATCCTGCAAGACACCCTCGATCTCAAACAGGCGGGCCTGGTGCCGCGGCTGGATGTGTTGCGTCGCCGCGCGATCGAAGCCAACAACCAAGAAACCCTGATCCAGTCCCTGGCGGATCGGGCCGTCGCCCGCCGGCGCCTGGCGGTGGTGCTCAACCTGCCCCCGGAGATCAATCCCAGTGCCAGTGATCCCATTGCCCTGCAGGCCCGCTGGCCCCTGAACCTGGAGCAAAGCCTGCTGGCTGCCTACAAGGGCAATCCCGAACTGGACGCGATCCTGGCCACCCGCGAGGCCCTAGCCCAACGCCAACAAGCCACCGCCGCGGCCCTGTTGCCGAAGCTATCGCTCTTTGCCAGCGGTGGCGCCAACAGCTCCAATGCCGCGGTCTCCAACATCAGCGTCAGCGGCGGGGGCTGCTGCGGCAGCACCCTGATCCCCAACAGCACCACCAACAGTTGGGATTGGTCGATCGGCCTGACGATCACCTGGCTGCTGTTTGATGCGGGCACCACCTCAGGCCAAGCGCGGGCCCTGGCCCGGCAGGAGGCGGCCACGATTCAGCAGTACGCCGCCCAACGCAATGACATCCGGCTCAGGCTGGAGCAGGCCTTCTTCAACCATGAAGCCAGCCTTGCCAAATTGGCTTCAGCACGCCGGGGGGTCTCCGCCTCGCTGGAAGCTTTTCGCGACGCAAAGTTGCGTTATCAAAGCGGCCTCTCCAACGAACTGCTGCTCTCCGACACCCAAGACAAGCTGATCAACAGCCTGGTGCAACGGCTGAACGCCACGGTGGCCGTGAACATCACCTACGCCCAGCTGTTACGAGAACTGCTGCCGGTTCCCCAGGATCCGAGTGCCCCCCTGCAACCGAACCTGCAGCTGAACCCAGCCTTG
The DNA here is from genome assembly GCA_041174105.1 of Cyanobacteriota bacterium. Classification (GTDB taxonomy): domain Bacteria; phylum Cyanobacteriota; class Cyanobacteriia; order PCC-6307; family Cyanobiaceae; genus Cyanobium_A. The sequence continues at coordinate 6,173 of JBEDHM010000254.1, forward strand.
CTCGGTGCCAACCTCCAGGGCCTCGGCCGTTAGGGCACGCTCTGCCAATCCTGGCCAAAGCGCTGCAGGGCAAGCAGCAACTGCTGGCAGGCCACGGCCCGGCGTCCCCCCGATCCGGCCATCAAGGTGGCATTGGCTTGGGGGTCGCCAAACACCCCCAGCTCCGCCTGCTCCAGCACCTGGATCGCCCTTGCCAGATCTTCTGCGGCGGGCCTGGGTCCCTGGCGAGCCAAGGCCCCAGGGGCGTCGGGCCAAGAGCTGGCCCAGAGCTCGAGCCAATCCGCGGCTGCCGCCAGGGCCGCCACTTCAGCTGCCAACAGGGCCTGCAGGCTGGAGCCCGCCATCGGCACCATCGGCAAGCGCAACAGGGTCCGGTAGATGGCGATCAGTTCACTCAAGAGCTGTTCCTGCAAATCCCACAACCGGCCCAGCCGCTGGCCGAGCCCATCCGATTGCAATTCCGTTCGCGCATCCACGCGGTTGGCCTGAAGCGCCAGGATCTTGGCCAGAAGCTGATCCCGCCGGTCCAGCCGGTTGGTTGCCCTGACCTCCTCACCCAAGCCCAGGCGCTGGGCACGATCGCGAAACGCCTCAGCAAAATCGGTGAATAACTGCCGGGAGAGCTGCTGGCGTTGCTCCAGGGCGCGACTGGGCCAGAACTGGCTCACCGCAAGCCAGGCCAGCAACACACCAACCAGGGTGACCACCAGCCGGGCCGGAAGCCAGCTGAAGAGCTCGCGGGAGTGAACGGTCCAACCAACGGCCACCACCAGACCGGCCACCTTGTAGCCAGATCGCAAGCCCAGGGAGCCCCCAAACAGGCGGGTAGCGGCTAGGGCCACTCCCACCGCCAAGGGCAGCGGCAGGATCGCGCCCATGGTGGGGTAGCCAATCACCACGATCAAACCGCCCAGGATCGTGCCCAGCATTCGCTGGATCCCCAGGGTGCGACTGGCCCCAAGCGTGCCGCCAAGGACCGCGCCCACGGCCATGGGGCCGTAGAAAGGATCGGGCAATCCCAGGCTGATCACCAGACCGGCCGAGAGCCCCGCGGTCAGGGCCATCCGCAAATCCACCCGGGTGATCAGGGGCTGGCGCTGCATGGTCAGCGCTGTCCGTCGTGCCGGCCTGCCAGCGCCAGGCTATGGATGCTTTTCACCAACCGCTGGAGTTCATCGTCGAGCGCCAGCAGCAACAGGGGGGGCAACTGCAGGTCTTCGGTTAAGCGCACCAGGCTGTTGCGCTTGACCAAGGGGGGCACGGCTTGGCGGGAGCGGAGCGCCAACATCCCGGGCAAGCCCTCCAGCCAGGGGGTCGAGGCTCCAGCCAACGCCCCCTGCGGCAGCTGCAAACCCAGGCGTTGAAGCTGAAGACTGTGGTGATTGATGCGATCCCACAGCAGCCCTCGCTGGCGCCAGCGCTGCCCGTAGGCGATGCCCCTGGGAGCACTGCGCAACTCATCCCCCACCAACTGCCGCAGCTGCTGCACCAGACGGCTACCCACAATCGGCAACGGTGGATCCACCGGCTGGGCATCAGACCCTTTGAGCCATTGATGAATGGCCACCAGGCGTAATGACAATGTCTCTCGCAATTCAGCATCCAGACGCTGGATTTCCGCCATGCGATTCACCGGCCACAGCAAAAAGCTGACAATCAACGTGGCCACCACACCAAGCAAGGTATCCGCCGTTCTTGCGAAGACATAGGTCCAATCCAATTCGGAATATTTGGCCACCAAAAACAACTCCGAGCAAACCAATACCCCAAGAGCCAGACTGGACTGCCAGCCGTTCAAGCGCAGCAATGGCACCAGGATCAGCAAGGCCACCGTGAGACCGATCCATCCCGAAAACAGGGTATGGACCAAAAAACTCACAACCCCAGCCAAAACGGTGCCCAAAAGGCGGGCCCGGGATGCGGCGAGCACCCGTGTATCGGTTTCATCCATGCACATCACCACCGCTAGCAGTGGATACCACGCAAACAAAACATGCTGATTGTTGACCGCTAAAGCACCCGCCAGGGCAGCGGCTAGTCCATATTTCAATGTCGCGCGAATCCGATGAATCGGCAGCACGATTTAGCTCAGCTCGGCTTGGAAGAATGCCACCGCTCAATGCGGTAAGCCAGAATCACAATCAGCACCACGAGCCAAAACCATAATTCCGGCGCGTTGGCATTGAACAAAATGATCAGCAAAACCACCTCACTGATCAACCAGGGCATCTCTTGGCGCAGCAAGGGATTGCGCACTTTTGGCAGCTTGAATTCAGACAACTTCTCAGACAACTTCGGCGCCATGGCTGTTATTGCAGGGTTTGGGGTTGGCGCAGGAAGGGGCGATTCCAGAGGCTGTCAATCCGGATGCTGCGATAGCCACCGGTGATCGAACGCAATCCCGGGATCACATAGCTCAAGGGGCTGCGCCACTCCACATAGGCATGGCTCGTCACGGTCAAGCCATCACGCACGGGAAAGACTCCGCTCCCCCCGGAAATGGTCCAGCGGTAGCCATCATTGCTACTGGGATCGCGGGCCAATTCAATCTCAGCCCGCATCACCGGGCCATCCTTGGTGAGCTCCTTGGCTAATTGGGGATTGCCCACCGTGGTGGACACGTCGTCTTCGGTTGCTGGCAGCGTCAACACCTGATTCACCCGGCCAACAATGCCGCCGAAGCGACCCCGCTGGTTCCACATCGGCACCACCTCCACCGGCAAACCCAAGGGCAACCGGCGGGCATCGGCAGGGGCGTAGTAGGCCACCGCCTTGAGCGGTTGATCGGTGGCTGTGGGCTGAGACTGGCGGCCAATGGTGCCCAGGCGCTGACCCATCGACACGGTCTGGCCAGGGATCACCTGCAGATCCAACACCGAGCCATCACGGTCAGCCACCACGTTGCCGTCGTAGGCAAGCTTGGCCTCGGTGACGCGGATCTGACGCTTGAGATCGTCGATCTGGTACCGCCGCTGCAGGGCCTGGGTTTCGATCTGCAGCTTCACCTGCTGATAGCTGGTGAGCACCTTCTTCTCGTTGATCTTCACGTCATCAAGATTGACGCTGGTGTTCGTGAGACCTTGCTCAGCCGAAACCACTTCCGTCGACAAGGGCGCCACAACGTCGCGCTTACTGAGCCATTCGAGGTTTTTGAGCTTGCTGGCATAGGTGGCCTGCAAGCCCTGATAGCGGGAGCGATCGTCGCGCAATTTGGCCAACGCCGTTTCCACACTGAGCTTCTCAGTGATCAACCGGAGCGCATCCCGTTGATCCAGTTCACGGTTGTGCCGTTCCAACTGGGCCAGATTCCCCTTCTGCTGCTGAAGCTCCCTCTCCAGCACCGGCAGATACAGCCGCAGCAGCACCTGCCCCTTGCGCACCTTGTCCCCCACCTTCACCGACAGGTCCTGCACCTGGCCGGCCGCGCGGGCATTGAGCAGCCCGGCGTTATCCGGATAGATCAACACGCCGGTGCCAACCACCTCCGTCGGCACGGGCCAGAACAGGGCCCACACAACCAGCACCCCGCCCACGCCGGCGAGGGTGACCCCCACCTGATCGTGATCGCTCAGACCTTCCCAGCGCCGCGCAAGGGCATCGAGCTGGCGGAGATGCCAGGGCTTTGCGGGGGTCTGGGGAGTCAACGCCATGGCCGCCAGCATGCAGGATCTTGGCCCTGCTGTCAGCCCAGGGGAGCCCGCAGGGCGGCCGCGATGGCATCCGCCTGCTCAGCGGCGGCCTGCGGCACCTGAAAAAAGGCACCGCTGAAACCGGCCAACACCCACAGGCCGGGGGCCTGCGCAACGGCCCCCACCAAGGGACGCCCATCCCAGCAGAAACTCACCGGCACCTGGCGGTAGCGGCCAGGCAGCTTGGCCAGGGCGGCATCGAATTGGGCCAGACCGAAGCGCAGCTGCTCCTCCATCCAGGGGGCCTCCGGGGG
>JBEDHM010000255.1:0-9470 GCA_041174105.1 Cyanobacteriota bacterium
CCCGGGGCCCTGACCAGCGCACCCCAGTCCTTGAGCGACCAACCCGTGAGCCCCCAGCCGATCGGCGACCAACTCTTGCGGGCCACCGCCGCCGGGGGCGGCATCCGCCTGGTGGCCGTGACCACCACCGAGGCCAGCCGCACGGCCCAGCAGCGCCATGGGCTGTCCTTTCTCACCACCGCCCTGTTGGGACGGGCGATGACCGGCGGCCTGCTGCTGGCCAGCTCGATGAAGGTGGCCCACGGCCGGGTGAACCTGCGCATCCAATCCGATGGCCCCCTGCGGGGGCTGATGGTGGATGCGGGCCGCAATGGCTCCGTGCGCGGCTACGTGGGCAATCCAGCGCTGGAATTGGACCTGGTGCCAACCGCCGATGGCAGGCGCCAGTTCGATTTCAAAACCGCCACCGGCACCGGTTACTTGCACGTAGTGCGCGATCTGGGCGAAGGCGAACCCTTCAGCTCCACCGTGGAACTCGAAAGTGGCGCCATTGGCGACGATCTCGCGTCCTATCTGCTGCACTCCGAACAAACCCCTTCGGCCGTGTTCGTGGGCGAGCAGATCGACAGCCAAGGGGTGCGCTGCAGCGGTGGTGTGCTGGTGCAGGTGCTCCCGAAGGCAGCCCGCGAACCTGCCCTGGTGGCCCTCCTGGAGGAGCGTTGCCGGGAGGTGCAGGGCTTCAGCCAACATCTGGCCGCCCATGCCCACAACCTCAAGGCCCTGCTGGAAGACATCTTCCCCGACCTCGATCCCCAGCCGCTGGAGCAAGCCGCCATTGGCCAGCGCGTGCACTTTGCCTGCCCCTGCAGCCGTGAGCGCAGCGTGGGAGCCCTCAAGCTCCTGGGGCGTGATGAACTCAGCGCCATGCTCAGCGAAGACGGCCAGGCCGAACTGGTCTGCCACTTCTGCAATGAGAAGTACGTAGTGGGCGCACAGGAGCTGCAAGAGCTGATCGGCGAGCTCAGCGCCTAACCCTCAAAGCCAGGGCCTAACCGATCAGCAGGGCGCCAAGCACCAACACCAGCAACGCCGGCAGGCTCTGCACCTGGAGCAGGCTCAGCGGCAATCCCAGGGGCAACACCGGATGCAGCCCGGCGGCCAGCAAGCCGCCAAGCACCAGGCCCCCGCAGAGCAAGCCAAAACCCCAACCCACGGCGGGCAGCAACTTGCCGATGCGGCGCTGCAGGCTGATCACGGCCATGGCGGTGGCAAAGGCCAAGAGCAGTTCGGGGGGTGCAGCTGGCACCAACACCAACAGGGCCAGCAACACCCCGCCAGTGGCCAAGGGGAACCAGAGCTCCCGGCCCCCATCAGGAGCGGCAACCTTGGGCAAGGCAAAGCCCGGCAGCTTGGGGAGCTGGGGGAGCTGGGGCATCCCCGCCCCTGGCACCTTGGCAGCCAGCTTGGGTGCGGCCGGGGCCTGCTCGCGCTGGGAGGCGCTCCTGGCGGCGCTGCTCACCTTGCCCTGCTGCCGCTCCTTGAGCCGGTCCATCAACACGGCGTCGTAGGCGGCTTCGATCCGCGAACGGGCCATGGTGTCGTCACCCACCTCTTCCAGCCGGGCCTGCTTGGCCGCTTGCACCACATCAAAGCTGGCATCGGCCGTAATGCCCAAACGCTCGTAGGGGCCTGGCGCATCAGCCGCCTGGGAGGGCATCGCGGGGGTGGTTCAAATCTGTTTCAGCCTATCGAGGTGGCCTGCCAAACAGGGGCTTAGAACAGCGGCTCACTGTGGCGATAGCCCGCTTCGAGCTGCAGGTTGCGGCGCTGGCGTTCGGCTTCGGCCGCCGGCAAGCGGCGGCGGCACTTGAGCAGGGGCAGCTGGGGCGGCAGGTGGCTGCCCTCGCGCATCTCGATTGTGCCCGGGGCCGATCCCTCCAGGGCGGGCTGAAAATTCACGTAATCGCAGCCCCCGTCAGGGCGGGGACGCACCAGCCAGACCGGCTTGGGCATCGCTGTGATGGTTCGTTACAGCCATGCTGGCGCGGCCGCTGCGCAACTGTGGCCGGCCAGAGGGAGGGGCCTACAGGGCGATCGGCTCTACCCCACTCACCACCGGGGCCACGGCGCTGAGCTCCAGATCGGGATGGTCTTCGGCGAGCTGGTTGAGGTTCCAGTCGTTCTTGAACAGCAGCACCGGCCGATCCCAGGCATCGCGCACGGTTTTGCAGTTGAAGATCCTCCCCACCGATTCCAGGGCCGGCCAGCCGCCACTCACCCAGCGGGCCACCGTGAAACCGAGGGGCTCCAGGCGGGTTTGCACGCCATATTCATTTTCCAGCCGGTATTGCACCACCTCCAACTGGAGCTGACCCACGGCCGCCAGGATCGGATCGCGCTTGCTTTGGTCGGTGTCATAGAGCACCTGAACCGCGCCCTCCTCGCGCAGCTCATTGACCCCCTTGCGAAAACTCTTGAACGCCGAGGGGTTGGGATTGCGCAACCACGAAAAAATCTCGGGGCTGAAACAGGGAATGCCTTCGTATTCCACTTTGGGCCCCACATACAAGGTGTCGCCGATGGCAAACATGCCGGGATTGTTGAGGCCGATCACATCGCCGGGGTAGGCGTCTTCCACCACTTCGCGGTCCTGGCCAAACAATTTTTGGGGCCGCGATAGACGAATGGCCTTACCGCTGCGGGCATGGCGCACGGTCATGTCCTTTTCAAACTTGCCGCTACACACGCGCACAAAGGCCACCCGATCGCGATGGCGGGGGTCCATGTTGGCCTGCAACTTGAACACAAACCCACTGAAATCGGGGCTCAACGGATCCACCGCCCCACTGGCCGTGGGCCTGCCGGTGGGTTTTTGGGCCAGTTCCAAAAAGGCATCCAAAAACGGCCGCACACCGAAGTTGGTCATGGCTGAACCAAAAAACACAGGACTCAGCTCGCCGGCATGCACCAGCTCCAGGTCGAGGTCGGCACCGGCGCCATCGAGCAACTCCAATTCCTCCAGGGCCTGTGCCAGGAGTTCCGGTTCCACCAGCTGGGCCAGTTCGGGGGCATCGAGGGCCAGGGTTTGTTCGCTGCTTTGCTTGCCCCGCTCAGCCCGCTCAAACAACACCACCTCCTTGGTGCGCCGATCGATCACGCCGCGAAAGCGATCACCACTGCCAATCGGCCAGTTCACCGGCCAGCAGGCCAAGCCCAGCTCCTGCTCGATCTCATCAAGCAGCTCGAGGGGCTCCCGCCCGGGCCGATCCATCTTGTTGATGAAGGTGAAGATCGGGATGCGCCGCATGCGGCACACCTCAAACAACTTGCGGGTCTGGGGCTCGAGGCCCTTGGCCGCGTCCTCGAGCATCACCGCGTTGTCGGCGGCGGCCAGGGTCCGGTAGGTGTCTTCGGAGAAGTCCTGGTGACCGGGGGTATCGAGCAGGTTGATGGTGCTGCCGCTGTAGTCGAACTGGAGCACCGTGGAGGTGATCGAGATGCCGCGCTGCTTCTCCAGTTCCATCCAGTCGGAGGTCACCTTGCGCTGTTCGCCCTTGGCCTTCACGGCGCCGGCCTGTTGAATCGCACCCCCGTAGAGCAGCAGTTTTTCGGTGAGGGTGGTTTTGCCCGCATCCGGGTGGGAAATGATCGCGAAGTTGCGGCGCCGGCCCACGGCGGCGGCCAGATCGGCCAGCTCAGGAGCCTGGCTGCCCTCGGCGATCGTTGATGGGGTGGAGCGGGTGGTCATCGGGCCAGCCTGCCAGGCAGCGTTCAGGTACCAGGCCTAAAGCCGGCCCACGATTTCCAGATAGCGATCCTCCACCCCGGCCACCTGCAGCCCGCCAGGCCCCAGGGGCAGGCCGGCGGCCACCAGCTGGGCTTCCACTTCCTCCAGGCGAAAGGCCGCATGCAAGGACGCCAGATAGTCGCGCTGCAGCACCGGCGGAGCCGATCCCAGGTGCAGGTGCAGCAGGGCCTCGGCCGCTGCGGCTGTGGCCGGCCGGCGCAGATCCTTGATGTAGATGGCGGCCCCCGGTGCCGCCATCTGGCGCAGCTGGCCCCAGAGCACCTGGGGATCATGCAGGTGGTGCAACAGGCTGTTGCTCACCACGGCCGTAAACCCCTGCAGCGGTGTGCTCCCGGGCCCATCGGCCGCCAGCCGGTAGGCGGCAAACGTCACCCGATCGGCCAGCTGCGGCGAGTTGGCCATCCGGCGGAGCCGCTCCTTATCAGCCAAGGCCAGCATGGCGGGGGCGCCATCCACCCCGAGCACCGAGGCCCCAGGAAAGCGCTCCGCCAAGCGAAAGGTGATCGTGCCTGGCCCGCAACCCAGATCCAGCAGCCGACCCCCCAGATCAGCGCCAAAACAGGCCTCCACCCGATCCACCAGGGCCTCGTCGGAACTGGAGAAATCGGCGGCGGCGTAGGCGGCGGCCTGGACGGGATCGTCCATCAGCTCGGGCTCCACCGTTCGCTTCAGATCTGGGAGCTGGAGATCCATCCTGTTGCGATAGCAGGTCTTGAGAATTGGGCGCTTGAGACTTGGCTGCTTGAAAACTGGGCGCTTGAGATCGGGTCAGTGAAAACCCTTGAGCTCTAAGACCGAATGCCCGAGGTCCGTGGGCCGCGGGCCGCCCAGGCCGGCTCCACTGCAGATGGTGGCAACGGATGCTTGCACACCCTATTGGTGGCGTTATGGTTCGGCACACGTCAGGCCGATCCCACCGTGACCCTCTCCGCTACGCCCCCCTCCACCTCCGCTGCTGGAGCCCAAAAGGAGGCGGCGGAAAAGGCCTACGCGGCTGCCTCAGCAGCGCCAGGCCCAGGTGGTTCGGCCGAGCAGGGCAACTTCCCCGCCACAGCCCCGGCTGCCAACCCGGTTTTCTATCGCACCTACAGCCGCAAAACCCCTAGCGGCCGTGAAAGCTGGCACCAGGTGGCCGAGCGCAACCTCGAGGGCCTGCGCAAGCTTGGCCAGCTCAACGAGGAAGAGGTGAGCCTGCTGCGGCGGATGCAGCAACAGCAGAAGGCCCTCCCCTCCGGCCGCTGGCTGTGGATTGGCGGCACGGAATGGATTGAACGCAGCGAGAACTTCTCCGGCGCTTACAACTGCACCTCCACCAACCTGGTGGACTGGGAAGCCTTCGGTCTGATGATGGACCTGGCGATGATGGGCTGCGGCACCGGGGCCATTATTGAGCCCCATCTGATTAGCCGGCTGCCGGCGGTGCGCAACCGGCTCACGATCACCAGCGTCAGCGACATCGGTGCCACCCCCGCCGGGGAACGCCAGGAGCACACCAGCCACCGCATCGATGGCCAGCAGGTGCACATCAAGGTGGGCGACACCCGTCGCGGCTGGGTGGACAGCTACCAGCTGCTGCTCGACTTGAGTAGCGATGAGCGCTTCGACGCCAACGCTCCGATCCAGATCAGCGTGGACCTCTCCGACGTACGGCCGGTGGGCGAAACCCTCAAGGGCTTCGGCGGCATGGCCAACCCGGTGAAGCTCAAGGATCTCTACGGCCGGGTGGCCCAGATCCTGGGCAAGGCCATCGGCCGCCAGCTCACCTCGGTGGAGTGCTGCCTCTTGATTGATGAAGCCGCCGTCACGATCGTGGCCGGCAACATCCGCCGCAGTGCCGGCATGCGCCAGTTCTGCGCCGACGACCACAGCGCCGCCGGCGCCAAGGAAAACCTCTGGCAACAGGACAGCGAGGGCAACTGGCGCATCGACCCCGAGCGCGATGCCCTGCGCATGGCCAACCACACCCGGGTGTTCCACACCAGGCCCAGCCGCGAAACGGTGCTCGAAGCGGTCACCAAGCAGTTCCAGAGCGGTGAGGGGGCAATCCAGTTCGCGCCTGAAGCCATCGCCCGCTCCAACGCCGACCTGCTCAGCACACCGGAGCTGCGCCAGGAATTCATCGGCATCTATTGCGACCAGGGCCGCGAGCAGGCCGGCCAGTGGCTCACCACCCACCACCCCGAGATCAGCGCCGCCGAACTGGAGCATCGCCTGGGCCGCTACGGCCTCAACCCCTGCGGCGAGATCCTCGGCGCCGATTTCCACTGCAACCTGGCCGAGATCCACCTCAACCAGATCGACCCGGCCGACCACCAGGCCCAGGCCGATGCCTTCAAGGCGGCAGGTCTGGCCGTGGCCTGCCTGCTCAACCACCGCTTTGAGGTGGAGCGCTACCGCCAAAGCCGCGCCTGGGACCCGATCGTGGGCGTGAGCTTCACCGGCCTGTTTGATTTCTTCGTGCACGCCTTCGGCACCCCCTGGCTCACCTGGTGGGAGCAGGGGCGCCCCGAAACCGCTGAAGGGTTGGCGTTTAAGGCCCAGGAAGCGGCCTACCTGAGCCGCTGGAAAACGGTTGTGAATGAAGCGGTGTGGGATTACTGCGATCGCCACGGCCTGCGGCGCCCCAACCGCTGCACCACCGTGCAACCCGCCGGCACCAAGAGCCTGCTCACCGGCGCCTCCCCCGGCTGGCACCCCCCCAAGGCCCAGCGTTTCATCCGCCGCATCACCTTCCGCAAAAACGATCCGGTGGCGCTGGCCTGCATGGACTACGGCTATTCGATCGTGCCGAGTCAATCGGACAAAGACGAGCAAGGCCGCCTGCTGAATGATCCCTTTGATCCCCGCTGCACCGAGTGGCTGGTGGAAATCCCCACCGAGGTGAGCTGGGCCAATATCCCCGGCGCCGATGGGGTTGAGATCAACAACTTCTCGGCGATGGCCCAGTTTGATTTCTACATGCAGGTGCAGAAGCACTACACGGCCCACAACACCTCCGCCACGGTGGAGTTCCGCGAACACGAAATCGAACCCCTCGCCGACGCCATCCACAAAGCGATTGATCAGGGCGAGGGCTACATCTCTGCTGCCCTGCTGGCCCGCTTCGATGCCAACGCCACCTTCCCCCGGTTGCCGTTTGAGCCGATCGACCAGGCCACCTACCTGAGCCTCAATGCTGAGGTGGCTGAGCGTCGCCGCAGCAACGACTTCTTTGAAGCGTTGCAGCGCTATGACGGCGGTGAATTGGTGGAAGCGGGCCCGGCGGGTTGTGATTCCGACAAGTGCCTGCTGCCGTTGGCCAAACCCAGCGCCAACTAGGAAACCCGTGCGTCGTCTGCTTCTGGGCGGGATCCGGCGGCCAACGCCGCTGGTTCCCCTCACCACCCTGCTCACCCTGGTGGCGCTTGTGGGGGGCTGCCAGGCCCGGTGGCCGTGGCAAAGCGCCCCCTATCCGCGCAATCCCCAGGCCTTGGCGCAGTGCCAACGGGAGCGGGCCGCCGCCTTGGAAAGCCAGCGGCAACGCCAACAGATGCAGAACGAGCTCCGGCAGCTCAGGGCCGAAACCTTCATCCCACCGGCTAAACCCACACCGATCGATCCGGAGCTGGCCCAGCGCTACACCCAGGAAGACCGCGACCTCGATGAGGAGCGCTACCAGCGCTCGCTGCGGGATTGGGAGCAGCTCCATGCCGAGCGCTACCGCCTCTGGCTGGCCGACCACACCCAGCGGGAACGGGCTCTGGAGCTGAAGATTCAAGGCCAAAGCGTGAAGGCCCCCCAACCCTGCGACCCCCAAGCTTTTTGAGGCAAGCCATCCCCTGGCTCGTCGGCGCGGCCGTGATGGCGGCCGACCTTGGCACGGCCCTCGGCCCTGGCAAGCCCGCTGGCGCCCAAGGGCTAGAGCCTCCGGCGGGCTGCCTGGGCGATTACGGCAGCACGGGCTGCGCGGCACTGATCTACAGCCAGATGGTGTGTGATCCAGGCCGAGCTGCGACGCCGGCCTCGGTGTTGGATCAGCAACTGGCGGCCGCCTTCCAGGCAGCAGGACTGGCGGTGAATGAACTGCAGGTGGATGCGGTGGTGAACACGGCCCTCAACCGGTTCATCCCCAGCCTCTGCCCCCAGCAGTTGATTCGGCTGCAACGCTTGCGGCGCTAGGGTTATGGGGCTTCCGGCTAGGCCGGCGGCAACCTCTGGAGAGGTGGTCGAGTGGTTGATGGCTCTGGTCTTGAAAACCAGCGAAGTGAAAGCTTCCGTGGGTTCGAATCCCACCCTCTCCGTTTCGTCTCACATGGCCGGCTAAGGGTCCAGTTGGCTGGTTCCAGGCAAAGACCCTGGCAATGCCTCTGCGAGGGCCATCGCATCCAATTGGGCTGTCAGCGCTGGTTTAAGGGCTTCTTGGCGGAAGCCCCCGATACGGCCAAAATGGCTCCATGGCTGTGGAGAGCTCACCATCGATTGAGGAGCGGCTCGCAGCGATGGCGGCCGTGATTCACCAGGCCATTCCCGGCTCTGAGGTGCGCCTGTTTGGCTCTAGAGCCCGCGGGCAAGCCGGGCCTGATTCAGATATTGATCTTCTGATCACTGCGCCTAACAGCTGGCTGCAGGAGCACCAACGCTTTCAGGTGCTTAACGCCCTCTGGGATCAACTGGCCCAAGCCGATGTTTCCCTTGATCTGCTGCTTTATTCCCAGAGCGAATGCGAGGAGCGGCGCCACTGGCGCAGCCATGTGATCGGCCGTGCCTACCGCGAGGGGATGCTCCTGAATGGCCCTCTCTGAAGCCGAGGGCCTACTGCGGATTGCTGCCGCAGACCTTGAGACGGCCATCGCATCCTCGAATCCGGCCGTTTTTCGAGAGGGTGCTTGGGGCTTCTGGCTGCAGCAGGCCGCCGAGAAAGCCCTCAAAGCCTGGCTCCTCTGCCTTGATGAGGAGGGCCCACCACTCACCCATGACCTGAGGCGTTTGCTGCAGCTTGTCGCTTGCCACGACGCCATAGCCCGCAGCTGGCAAGACCTCGGGGTATTGACCGTTTATGCCGTTCAGTTCCGCTACGACGCAGATCCCACGCCAGTTGGCCTTGACCGAGCTGCCTTCAATCAGTGAGTGAAGCAGCTGGTGAACCATGTGGAACAGGTTCTGAAACTCCCACCAGCGGCTCCCAGGAGTTAAACCCAATTAAGAACAGCAAAAAGGCCGGCCAACGGCCGGCCCTGCCCTAAGCGGGCCCTGGCAGCTGAGCTGGCCGTATGGGCCGATTGCGGGCCGAGCCACTTTTGGCGACCCTGATCGACATGCAGCAAGCCACATCCTGTGGGCCTGGATCCAAGCCTCCCCTTTGCCCTGTGGCTGCTACCTGAGCAGCACTGCGCTGATCGGCTGGCAACGACCATCGCAGAACTGGCCCAGCGCCACGGCACAAGGGCCTTTGTTCCCCACATCACCCTCTGCTCAGGCAGCAATGCGGCCGATGGGGCCGGCCTCCATCAGGCGGCCCTGACCCTGGCGCGCCGCTGGAGCCCGCTCCTGCTCCAGGTGGAGGGGCTGCAAGCCGGCGCGGATGTGTTCACGTTTCTGTTTTTAAGGCTGGAGCTGCTGCACCCACCGGAGGCAACGCTGGTCCAGGAAGCCCTGGAGGCACTGCCGGACTGCCATGCACCAGCGGTGGGCCTCCACCTCAGCCTGCTCTATGCGGATCCCACACCAGGGTCCCCTGGGGCCC
>JBEDHM010000256.1:0-2999 GCA_041174105.1 Cyanobacteriota bacterium
CCCTTCGCGCCCAGGGGGCCGGGGAGATCCTGGAGGAGATTTTTGCAACTGTCCGGCCAGAAGCCTGAGTCAAAGGCAGCGGCTGTAGGGCCCGGCGACGCTGGGGGCGGGCCCCAGCGTCGCCGGGCCCTACAGCCGCTGCCTTTGACTCAGGCTTCTGGCCGGACAGTTGCAAAAATCTCCTCCAGGATCTCCCCGGCCCCCTGGGCGCGAAGGGCTTCCGCCAGAGCAATGCCGATGGCTTCAGGGTTGGATTGATCACCCCGGGCCTCGTCGCGGATCAGCCGTTGACCATCGAGGCTGGCCACCATGCCCGTGAGCACCAGCTCGCCGGTGGCCTCGGGGCCATCAAAGCGGGAATTCACGCCAATGGGCACCTGACAACCGCCTTCAAGCTGGCGCAGAAAGGCCCGCTCCGCCAGGCAGCGGCGGGCGGTGGGCACGTGTTCAAGCACCTTGATCTGGGCAAGCACCTCGCTGTCGCCAGAACGGCATTCGATCCCCAAGGCCCCCTGGCCCACGGCGTGCAAGGAAATGGAAGGGTCGATCAACTCATGGATCCGATCGCCCAGTCCAAGCCGGCCCAAGCCAGCAGCAGCCAGGATCAAACAGTCGAACTCACCGGAATCGAGCTTTTCCAGCCGGGTGATCACGTTGCCGCGCACGTCCTTAAAGGTGAGATGCGGGTAGTGGTGACGCAGCTGGGCCAGGCGGCGCAGGGAGCTGGTGCCCACCACACTGCCGGCCGGCATGGTGGCCAGGGTTTTATCGGCATGCTTGGCATGCACCACCAGGGCATCGGCCGGATCTTCCCGTTCGGTGATGCAGCCAAGCATCAGGCCCTCAGGAAGATTGGTGGGCAAGTCCTTGAGGCTGTGAACGGCGATGTCGGCCTGGTTCACCAGCATCTGGGCTTCGAGTTCCTTGGTGAAAAGGCCCTTATCGCCAATCTTGGCCAAAGCCACATCAAGGATTTTGTCGCCCTGGGTGGCCATCGCCTCAATGCTGATGGCCAGGCCAGGGTGGGCCTGGGCTAGCTCATCACGCACCCAATGGGTCTGGACCATGGCCAGCTGGCTGCGGCGAGATGCGATGCGCAGGGGGTTGGCCATCAGGACCGAATCACAGCTGCCCAGCCTAAAGAGCAACGTGCAATCACTGCCCCCTCGGCGCAAGACCGTGATCAGCCGAAAGGGATGGGCTAAGCCGATTGGACCGATCAGTCCGAGGAAGCAAAGAAATCGAGCGGGAAGGGACCCCAGGTGTTCTCGGCCTCCGGGGCCTCGGCGTTGTGGCCGGTGATCAAGATTCCTTCCCCCAGGCCAGCTTCCGAGCGCAGGGCATAGAGGCCTGTGGCTTGGTTGCCCTTGAGGAACACCCCGCCGGAAGCGCCGGCATCCACCGCATCGGGCGAAGGCTGCAGCGGTGACCAACCCCAGCGCTGTTCCAGCTGGCGGAGGGCCTGGAGCCCAGCCTGGGCCGATGGCGCCATCACGCCCACGGTGAACCAGCTGCAACGGGCCAAGGCGCTCTGCAAAGCAGCCAAAAGATCCTGGCGTTGCTCAGCCGTGAGCGAAGGGGCACTGCGCAGGCCCCGCAGGGCATCCAAGGGATTGGCGGCGTCTGGGGTAGCCGGGGCGTCAACCATCACTCGAAACATCCTGCGGACACGTTGCGGAAGCATGGCAGGCCTACGCTCATGGCCCCGCCTCAGCCGGCGCCTCAGCCGTGGCCCCAGACATCAACCGCTCCACTGCTGCCCCTGCCCACCCCTCCAGGATTTGGGTGGTGTCCGCCTGCTACAACGAAGCGGCGGGCATTGGCGCATTCATTGGAGCGATACGTGCGCAATCCAGTATCGAGCGGCTGGTCCTTGTGGATGACGGCTCCAAAGACAACAGCGCCGCCATCATCCGCAAGCTGATTGACAACGACAAGGGTCAAACAACCAGGCCCCGTTGCGAACTGAGCCTGATCAGTCTGACGCGCAACTTTGGCAAGGAAGCCGCCATGCTGGCCGGGCTCGACTATGCCAATGGTCGTTGTGATGCGGCGATCCTGATGGATTCCGACCTGCAGCATCCGCCGGATTTGATCCCATCGATGGTGGAGGCCTACCAGCAGGGAGCCGAGATTGTGACTGCCATCCGCCGGGATCGCCAAGGCGAATCGGGTCTGAAGGTGGCCACGGCCCATTGGTTTTACTCCCTGTTCAACAGCCTGGTGGATTCGATCCAATTGGTGAATGGGGCAGGCGACTATCGCCTTCTCAGCGCGCCAGCCCTCGAGGCCCTGACACGGCTGCGGGAGGGGGTGCGGTTTTCCAAGGGACTGTTTCCCTGGATTGGCTTTCACAACGTGGATCTCTGGTTTGAATGCCCCACCCGATCCAGTGGCCAGAGTTCATGGAATCTCTCCAACCTTTGGAACTACGCCCTTGATGGCATCTTCGGTTTCTCCCTGGTTCCCCTCAAGGTGTGGTCAAGGCTGGGAGCCTTGATTTCCGCATCCAGTGTGTTGTATGCGATTTATTTCGCCATCTACACGATGCTGTACGGCCCGGATGTGAAGGGCTTTCCCAGCTTGATCGTGGCGATCACATTTCTAGGCGGAATTCAGTTGATCGGGATCGGCATTTTGGGAGAATACATTGGCCGTATTTTCTTAGAGGTCAAAGCCAGGCCCATTTACCTCATCCGATCCATTGAAGGCGAACAATCAATGATGCCTGATGGGATCAATACTGACTGATGGGGGCAAAGCTGTCTGATCGAAGCAAACTTTCTAATGGGAGCAAAGCTGTCTGATCGCACCTAACCATCCCACCGGGTCGGCCCTTAAGAACGATCTAACGAGCCAAGAGAGAGCAGCGATTCATATTCCTGTTGACGCCAAGGAGAGGCATAGAAGGATGCCGAGTGGCGGTAGCGCGGATCAACCGCAATCCCACCATTGGCGCAGGCAGGATGGATCAACAGCATCGGGGGCGTTTGTTGGTC
>JBEDHM010000257.1:0-3127 GCA_041174105.1 Cyanobacteriota bacterium
CCTCCCAGCCGCTCCACCTCGCGCACCCCGGTGGGACTGGTGACGTTGATCTCACTGAGCCGGCCATCGATCACGTCGATGCCCACGAAGAAGAGTCCCTCGGCCCGCAGGGCCGGGGCCAGCTCCGCGCAGATCCGCCGCTCGGCCTCCGTGAGATCGGTGGCTTCCGGGGCGCCGCCCACGGCCAGGTTGCTGCGGAATTCACCCGCCATCGGCTTGCGGTTCACCGCCCCCAAGGGTTCGCCGTCCACCAGCAGGATGCGCTTATCGCCGGCGCTCACCCCCGGCAGGAAGGCCTGGGCCATCACCGGCAGGCGCTGTTGATCGGTCACCAGCTCCAGCAGGGCCCGCAAGCCCGGGGCATCGGCCCCGGAGCGCACCACCCCCTGGCCGGCGCGGCCGCCCAGGGGTTTGAGCACCACATCGCCATGGTCTGCGGCAAAGGTCGCCAGCTGCTCCACCTGGCTGCTCACCAGCGTGGGCGCCATCAGGTGGCTCCAGCGCAGGGCGCCCAGCTTCTCGTTCCAGGCCCGCAGCGATGCCGGCCGGTTGAGCACCCGTACCCCATGGCGCTCGGCCAACGCCAGCAGGTGGGTGGCATAGAGAAAGGCCTCATCCACGGGCGGGTCCTTGCGCATCCACACGTGCGGGAAGGCCTCCAGGGGCAGCAGCTGGGGCTCCTGGAGCACAAACCAGGGCTCGGGCACCCGCCAGCCCTCAGGGCCATGGTCCATCGGCGCCAAGCTGACGCTCTGGGCGCGCACCCAGGCGCCATGCCCCCCCAAGGGAGCATCCGGCCGCGCAGCCGCCGAGAGGTCGGCCATGGTGCACACCCACACCTGCTGGGCTGCCCGCTGGGCCGCCTGCATCAGGGCCACGCTGGTGTCTTTGGCGGGGTTCAGCCGCGCGATCGGATCGATCACAAACAGCTGGGAGTTGGGGCCTGGAGAAGCAGCCACCGAACTCAAACGCCCAACAGGGCATCGAGCTGGCCGGAGCGCTCGAGGGCATGCAGATCGTCGCAACCGCCCACGTGCTGGCCGTTGATGAAGGTCTGGGGCACGCTGCGGCGCCCGCCGCTCTTGGCCGCCATGGCACTGCGGGCCGCCTCGTCGCCATCGATGGCGAACTCGGTGTAGGCCACGCCCTTGCGATCAAGCAGGGCCTTGGCGCGGATGCAAAAGGGACAGGCCCGCCAGGTGTAGATCTCAACGGTGGCGGCCATCGCGGCAGGTCCCAGGTGTCTCGGCTGAATCGTAGAAGCGGGAGGGCAGCGCCAAGCCCCGCTCCTCGCCAACAACCAACCAGCCCGCCAGGGCTCGAAGCGGCGCTGATACCGTCATTCCATCGTTCAAACCGCACCGGTGCTCGACCTCACCGACTTCAAGCGCGACCTTTCTGAGCTCACCGACCGCCTGGGCCATGCCCAGGACTGTCTTTGACGTACCGGCCCTCAAAGCCCGCCAACGCGACCTCGAGCAACTGGCCTCCCAGCCGGATTTCTGGGACGACCAACAGGCCGCGCAGAAGCAGATGCGCCAGCTCGATGAGGTGAAGGCCCAGCTGGAGCAGCTGGACACCTGGCGCGCCTCGGTGGCGGATGCCGAAGCCACCCTGGAGCTCTACGACCTCGAGCCCGACGACGACCTGCTCGAAGAAGCCAACGGAGGCCTGCAAACCCTCAAGGCCGACCTCGATCGCTGGGAGCTCGAGCGCCTGCTCTCTGGCACCTACGACAAAGAGGGGGCCGTGCTCTCGATCAACGCCGGCGCCGGTGGCACCGATGCCCAGGACTGGGCGTTGATGCTGATGCGGATGTACACCCGCTGGGCCGAGGACCACGCCATGAAGGTGTCGGTGGCGGAACTCTCCGAAGGCGAGGAAGCGGGCATCAAGAGCTGCACGTTGGAAATTCAGGGCCGCTACGCCTACGGCTACCTGCGCAACGAAAAGGGCACCCACCGGCTGGTGCGCATTTCCCCCTTCAACGCCAACGACAAACGCCAAACCAGCTTTGCCGGTGTGGAAGTGATGCCCAAGCTCGAAGAGGAGGTGAAGCTCGACATCCCCGAAAAAGACCTGGAGGTCACCACCTCCCGATCCGGCGGCGCCGGCGGCCAGAACGTGAACAAGGTGGAAACGGCCGTGCGCATCCTGCACATTCCCACCGGCATCGCCGTGCGTTGCACCCAGGAGCGCTCCCAGCTGCAAAACAAGGAAAAGGCCATGGCCCTGCTGATGGCCAAGCTGCTGGTGATTGCCCAGGAGCAACGGGCCGCCGAGATTGCCGACATCCGCGGCGACATCGTGGAGGCGGCCTGGGGTAACCAGATCCGCAACTATGTGTTCCACCCGTACCAGATGGTCAAAGACCTGCGCACCAGCCACGAAACCACCGATGTGCAGGGCGTGATGGACGGCGACCTCGACCCCTTCATCCAATCCCTGCTCCACCAAGGGGTGGAGGTGGGCTCCAGCGGAGACAGCTGATGGCGACCTCGGACAGCTTTGTGAAACTGGCCATGCGCAACATGGTGCGCAAGGGAGGCCAGAGCCTGGTGCACTTCGGTCTCACGGCCCTGGGGCTCACCGGCTTTCTGGTGCTGATCGCCTGGCTGGGACGACCCACCCTGCCTTGAGTCGCCCATGCGTCGTGCCGCCTTGCCCCTGGATCTGGACCTGGCCTTCCAGATCGGCGATGACCTCCCGCCTGCGTTGCTGAGCGATGCCGGAGGGTTCGGCCATGGGGAAAGGGGCTGTGAAGCCTGGTCGCAGCTGTTGGGGAGCTGGCTCGAACAGTTGCAGAGCGAATTGCCCAAGGCCCTGCAGGCCCAGGCCTATTGCCTGGGAATCAGCCTGGTAGGCGACAGCGAGATCGCTGAACTCAATCAGGAGTGGCGCCAGATCCCTGGCCCCACCGATGTGCTGGCCTTTGCGGCCCAGGAATGGGCGGGCCAGGAATTTGCGGGCCAGGAAGCATTCCCCATGCCGCTCCCGCCCGAGCTCGGGGGCCTGGAATTGGGTGACATCGTGATCTCCCTGGAGACGGCGGCGCGCCAGGCCCCAGACCATGGCCACAGCCTGGTGCAGGAGTTGCAGTTCCTGGCCAGCCACGGGCTGTTGCACC
>JBEDHM010000258.1:0-11246 GCA_041174105.1 Cyanobacteriota bacterium
TCGTCAATCTGCAGACGCAGACGCTGCGGAAACAGTTGGTGCTGAAG
Source organism: Cyanobacteriota bacterium (assembly GCA_041174105.1). GTDB lineage: Bacteria > Cyanobacteriota > Cyanobacteriia > PCC-6307 > Cyanobiaceae > Cyanobium_A. Next base: position 48 of record JBEDHM010000258.1, read on the forward strand.
CTGACGCAGCCGCTCCTGGAGCAGGGCTGGGATGTCCTCAACGTTGATCGCGGCCGTCATCGCGAAGTCATCGCAGGGAGCTGCACACGGCGACGCTCACGCCCGCCAGGGGAGGCCCGAGCCGACCGCTTCGCCGATATGGGCGAGGCCATGGCCATCCAATTGGCGGCTGAGCCCTTCCAGGATCTTGGGCACCAGAGCGGGGCCTTGATAGATCCAACCGGTGTAGAGCTGCACGAGCGAGGCGCCGGCCGTGATGCGCTCCCAGGCCACCTCGGGGGAATCAATCCCGCCCACCCCGATCAAGGGCAAGGCGGGACCAGCCGTGGCCCGCAGCCGCCGGAGCACCTCCAGGGCCCGGGCGCGCAGGGGCACCCCGCTCAAGCCACCGGCTTCCTCGGCCAGGGTGCGACCGGTTTGGGCCAGCCGCCGATGCTCCAGGCCCAGGCGGTTGAGGCTGGTGTTCACCGCAATCACGCCGGCCAAGCCCTCCTCATAGGCCATCCGCGCAATCGAATCAATGGCGTCGTCCTCGAGATCGGGGGCAATCTTCACCAGCAACGGCGGGCAGGCGGTTAACCGCCGCAGCCGCTCCACCAGGCGCCGCAGCTGCACCTCCTCCTGCAGATCCCGCAAGCCAGGCGTGTTCGGCGAGCTCACATTGATCACGGCGTAATCCGCCAGCGGCGCCAACAGCTCCAGCGATGAGGCGTAGTCGTCGGGAGCCAGATCAAGGGCCGTGACCTTGGATTTACCCAGGTTGATCCCCAGCACGGCTGGCCGTTGGCCGGGTGGCAGCAGGTTTTGACGCTCCAGGGTGCGCTTGGCCTCCAGGGCCCCCCCGTTGTTGAAGCCCATCCGGTTGAGCGCGGCCTGCTCGGCCGCCAAACGAAACAGCCGGGGCTTGGGATTGCCCGGTTGGCCATGCCAGGTGATCGTGCCCAGCTCGGCAAAACCAAAGCCGAAGCAGTGCCAGATGCCTGCTGCCACGGCATTTTTGTCGAAGCCTGCCGCCAACCCCACCGGATTGCTGAAGCGGCAACCAAACAGGCTTTGCTCGAGGCGGGGATCCGGGCGCTGCAACTCCGCCGCCAACCCCTGCAGGGCGCCACTGACCCCGGGCCAACGGCGACGCAGGGACGCCTGGGCCAGGGCCGCCAGGGTGAGCTGGCTGAGTTGCTCAGCGTCGGCCCCCTCATCGGCGGCCAACAACGGTCCCACAAGCCGCTGATAGAGCGTGCCGGTGGTCGTGACCCGATCGACCATCTGCCCCACTACTCCCTGGTCCCCAATCCTGGCGCGGCACGCGCCAAACGCCAGCGGCCATCCGCAGCGGGCTGCACCAACCAATCGCGCCAGGTCCAGGCAGCGGTTTTGGCCTCAAGCTGCTTGAGCGGCATCTGCACCAACTGGGCCAGCTCCACCACACTGAGGCCATAACCCCGTTCCGCCAGCCGATCGGCCAACTCCAGGCGCGTGAGCAGCTGCTGCAACGGGGCCGGGGCCAAATCGGCTTCGGGCTCTTCCGGCTTGGCTTTGGCAACCACCCGCTCGCCTGAGGCCAACGCTGGCCGCTGGCCCTTGGAGAACGCCACGGCGATGGCATCGCAGCGGTCGTTGTCGGGATCGCCGCTATGGCCCTTCACATAGACCAGCGGTATGCCCGGCAAGCGGGAGCCGTCCAAGGCCTCCCAGAGATCCCGGTTCAGCACTGGGCTACCGGAGGCGGTGCGCCATCCCTTGCGCTTCCAGCCCTGGATCCACTTGGAAAAGCCGTCAATCAGATATTTGCTGTCGGTGCGGATCACCAGATCTGGATGCCGGGGCAGCTGCTGGAGGGCCTCCAGTAGGGCCAGCGCCGCGGTGAGCTCCATCCGGTTGTTGGTGGTGGCCTTCTCAGCCCCGCCGAATTCCCGCAGTGAACCATCCTCAAACCGCAGCAAGGCCCCCCAGCCGCCGGGGCCGGGATTGCCACTGCAGGCGCCATCACAGGCGGCAGCTACCACCCTGGGCGGTTGGACCGCTCCCGTCACCGGCTGTGCGGTCACTCGACAATCTCCAAAGGTTCGCTAAACAGCACTGCCACCCTGTAACGCCCATCCGGGCCTGGAGCCGGAACCATGGCCGGAGCCCCTGCACCGCGATCCCGTCGAACCTACCGACTCGCCGCTGGCCTGGCCATCACGGGCGCCCTGGCCCTGCTGGATGCCCTGGTGCCCCACCTACCCAGGGCAGAGGCCGCCGATGGCGAACCCGGTGGCCAGCTGATGCCGCCCATGCCGCCGCCACCACTCAGCAGCGCCACCGGCACCGACCCTGGCCCCAATCCCTCCCAGCTGCTCCTGCCAGGCCAGGTGATCACCCTCCAGGTGGTGCCCTATCGGCAGTGACAGTTGACAGACAGGCCCTCGCCCCCTGGTGGGCCCCAATTCCACTGGGTATGGTTCCCTCGTGTGAGGAGTGCGGAACGCCCTTTCTGGGGTCGAAACGAGGACAGACTCCCGGAAAACGTTCCACCTCAAAGCCCTGCCTTCGGCGGGGCTTTTTTATTGCCCTGCCTTCGGGCAACTCACCTGCCAAGCATGAAAAAAGCCGGCCCCCAAAGGGACCGGCCTGGCAAAACAGTGTGCTGGAGCCCAAAGGCTCCAGCAGGACGATCACTTGATCGACACTTTGCCGCCGACTTCTTCGACGGCTTTCTTGATGGTCTCGGCTTCGGCTTTAGCGATGCCTTCTTTGATGGCCTTGGGAGCGGCTTCCACAAGGGCCTTGGCTTCGCCCAGACCGAGGCCGGTGGCCTCGCGGACAGCTTTCAGCACCTTGATCTTGGCCGAATCATCGAAGCCATCGAGGATGACGTCGAATTCGGTCTTCTCTTCGGCGGCTTCAGCAGCACCACCGCCAGCGGCGGGGGCAGCCATCACCACACCAGCAGAAGCGGCGGCGGACACACCGAAGGCCTCTTCGATCTGCTTAACAAGCTCGGAAGCTTCCAGCAGGGAGAGCGTCTTCAGTGACTCGAGAATTTTGTCGGTAGTAGCAGACATGGTTGGGAATCAGCAACAGATCTGTTGGGGGACAGTCGGATCGAGGGAGCTCGACATCGCTTAAAGCGATCAGCTGGCAGCGCCTTCGGCGTGCTGCTTGAGAGCCCGGGCAAGACCGGACGGAACCTCGTTGATGCCCACAGCCACTTTGGTAGCCACGGCGTTGATCGCACCAGCGATTTGCGCCATGAGCACCTCTTTGGAGGGCAGATCCCCGATGGCCTTGATCTCGGCTTGGGAGAGGAGTTGGCCTTCGAAAAGGCCTCCTTTCACTTCCGATTTCTTGGTGTCCTTCTGGAAGGACTGAACGGCCTTCACGGCACCACCCACATCGCCCTTCACGAGGACGAAGGCGTTGGTGCCAGTGAGCAGGGAATCGAGATTCGACCAGGCGCTGTCGCCATCAATGGCACGGCGCATCAAGGTGTTTTTGGTCACCTTGCACACACCGTTGCTGGCCTGCAGACGGGTCCGCAGATCAGACATTTCCTTGATGGAGAGGCCCTTGAAATCAAGAACCAGCGCCATTTCGGCCTCGCCGAGGAGCCCTTTGAGCTCTTCGACGATCTGTTGCTTGTTCTCCAGCGTGCGGCCCATAGGTTTGGAACGGATCGGGGGAACAAGCCGGGTACGCGGCCCCAACAAGCCAGGTCGCCGAGGGAATCTCGTCGAGAAGGCTTCGAGGCCGCTGCATGCTCCGCACCCGATCGGCCATCCAAAGCGGAGGTCCGAGGGAGCTAAAACCTGTGGCGTTGACCTCGGCAGGACTTACGAACACGGTTGGGAGGGACCCGGAAAACCGGAAACCGAACAACCGATGCCACCTGCTGTCTTGGGTTGGGCGCGTGCCCTTCTGGCGTAAGCCAGTTGATCAGCCTACAGGAAGGCCGATCAGGCCTCCTGCTTGAGGTCCTGGAGGGCAGCGAAGTCGACCTGCACCGAGGGGCCCATGGTGGAGGTCACGTAGAGGCTCCTCCAGTAACGGCCTTTGGCACCGCTGGGCTTGTTGCGGTCGATGGTTTCCTGCAGAGCCTTGAGGTTGTCGAGCAGCTTGGCTGCATCAAAGCTGGCCTTGCCAAAACGCACGTGCACGATGCCGGTGCGATCGGCGCGGAATTCCAGTTTGCCCGCCTTGAACTCGCTGATGGCTCCCGCGAGATCGGTGGTCACCGTGCCAGCCTTGGGGTTGGGCATCAGGCCCCGGGGACCCAGCACCCGACCCAGCTTGGCCACCTTGGGCATCATGTCGGGGGTGGCGATCAGCAGATCGAATTCCATGTCGCCTTTGGCGATCTGATCCACCAAGTCGTCGTCACCGGCGAGGTCGGCGCCGGCAGCCTTGGCGGCGGCCACGGCCTCACCCCGGGCGATCACGGCGATGCGAATCGACTGACCGGTGCCGTGGGGCAGCGCCACGGTGGTGCGCAATTGCTGGTCGGTGTATTTGGGATCGATGCCGAGGCGCACGTGGGCCTCGATCGTTTCATCGAATTTGGCGTTGGCATTGGCCTTGACCAGGTCAATGGCCTCGGCGGGGGCATAGGCCCGCTCCTCAACGGTGCTGAGGAGGGCAGAAAAACGCTTGGAGATTTTGGGCATGGTGGGAATGGGGTGCGAACGACCGTGCGGTCTCCCCCGGTGGGGTGAATTCAGTCTTTGATGGCAACGCCCATGTTGCGGGCAGTGCCTTCGATGATGCGCATGGCCGAATCAACGCTGGTGCAGTTGAGGTCGGGCAGCTTGGTCTTGGCGATCTCCTCGAGCTGGGCGCGGCTGATGGCACCCACCGAACCCTTGGCGGAGGTGGCGGCACCCTTTTCGATCCCGGCTGCTTTGGAAATCAGCACGGAAGCGGGAGGGGTTTTGGTGATGAAGGTGAAGCTGCGGTCTTCAAAGACCGAGATCTCCACCGGGATCACATAGCCAGCCTTGTCCTGGGTACGGGCGTTGTACTCCTTGCAGAACGCCATGATGTTGACCCCGTGCTGACCGAGGGCAGGGCCCACCGGAGGTGCGGGGTTGGCTTTGCCGGCCTGGAGGGCCAGCTTGATAACGGCAACGACTTTCTTGGCCATCGTCTCGGACTACTGGGCGGGACTGCGGATCGCCCCTGGAGCCAGGAGCGTTCGAAAAACGGCCGCCCTCCGCAGGGAGACGGCCGCTGAACCAGGGGATACCTAGCTCTGCTTGCTGATCTGGGAGAACTCCAGTTCGACGGGGGTTTCCCGGCCAAAAATGGAGAGCAGGGCTTTGAGCTTGCTGCGCTCGCCCGACACCTCGATCACCTCGCCCTGGAAATCCTTGAAGGGTCCAGAGGTCACGGTGATCTGGTCGCCCTCGGTGAGGTCGACCTTGACCACGGCTTTCTTCTCGGCAGCCCGCTTGAAGATGCGGTCCACCTCCTGGCGGCTGAGGGGGCGGGGCTTGATGTGGCCCCGGGCCTTGGCGGTGGCCCGGCGCTCTTCGGCACCCACAAAGTTGATCACGTTGGGGGTGCTGCGCACCGCCATCATCGTGTCCTCATCGAGGACCATCCGCACCAACACGTAGCCGGGAAACACCTTCTCTTCGGTGGATTGGCGCGAGCCATCCTTCTTGAGCTTGACCCCGGGGGTCTGGGGGATCTCGATCTCCAGGATCTTGCTGTCCACACCGAGGGTGACGGCCCGCTGCTCAAGGGTGGCCTTCACTTTCTTCTCACAGCTGGAAGCCACCTGCACGGCGTACCAGCGAGCCACCTGGCGCTTTTCACCGGCTTCTGCGCCCGCTGCCTGGGCATCAGCACTCTCCGAAGGCAGCTCAAGCAGCTCCTCGTTCAGATCTGGCGCCTGCATCAGGCTGTCGGATTGGGACTCAGACACGGGGCTCACAGAGGGAAACAGTCCGGAGGGAAGCAATCAGCGATAGCCATCAGCGGAACACCTGGGTCGCTGCCCAGCCGTAGAACCGATCCACTGCCGCAATCGCAGCCGCTGAAAGACTCACCATCAGGATCACGGCCACCGACTCACTGAAGAGTTGTTGGCGGCTGGGCCAAACCACCTTGCGCAATTCCGCCAGGGTGGCGGCGGCAAATCCCTTGGGCTCATTGGCGCCAGAAGCACCAGGGGCATCCGAGGGGTTGGTGGCCGGCGGTGCCAGCGACTGGGAATCAGGGGGTTCGGTGTCCACGAGCGCTCGCGCACGGGGGCGTCCGCGCGTACCTGCAAACGACCACCCTACCGGACGTGGTTCCAGCTTCAGGGGAGGGCCACAAAGCGGAGGGGCTGATCCAGCTCCACCCGCACCCCCCGGGCGCCACTGAAGTGCTCGGCTAGCAGCTCGGTGGCCAGGGGATTTTCGATCTGGCGGCGCAGCACCCGGCGCAGCGGCCGGGCACCGTATTCGGGCTCATAACCCTGCTCGGCCAGGGCCTGCACCACCGCCTCATCCACCTCCAGCAGCAACTGCTGCTCGGCCAACAGCCCCTGCAACTCGGCCAATTGCAGCCGCACGATCTGCTGCAGATCCGTGGGTTCCAGGGGGCGAAAGCGAATCACCTCATCAATCCGGTTGAGGAACTCAGGGCGGAATTGGGATGCCAGGGCCCGTTCAATCGCCTGATCCAAGGCGGCCTGCGCCGGTGGCTCGTCAACCGCTGACGGGTTCGCTCGCGATGCCCGGGCGCTGTCGAGGATGGCGCGGCTGGCCAGGTTGCTGGTCATGATCACCACGGTGTGGCGAAAGTCCACCGTGCGGCCCTGGGAATCGGTGAGCCGGCCGTCATCGAGCACCTGCAGCAGCAGATTGAACACCTCAGGGTGGGCCTTCTCCACCTCATCGAGCAGCACCACCGCATAGGGCCGGCGGCGCACGGCCTCGGTGAGCTGGCCGCCCTCCTCATAGCCCACGTAGCCGGGAGGTGCCCCAACCAGGCGGGCCACCGCATTGCGCTCCATGTACTCGCTCATGTCGAGCCGCACCAGGGCCTCTTCCTCATCAAAGAGAAAGGCGGCCAAGGCTTTGGCCAGCTCGGTTTTACCGACCCCCGTGGGGCCCAAGAACAGAAACGAGCCCACGGGCCGCCGCGGCGACTGCATGCCGGCCCGGGCGCGGCGAATGGCCGCCGCCACCGCCGCCACCGCCTCAGGCTGGCCAATCACCCGCTCGGCCAGGCGGGCCTCCAGATCCAGCAGCTTCTGCCGTTCGCCGGCCAGTAGCCGTTGCACGGGGATTCCCGTCCAGCGGGCCACCACATCGGCGATGTCGCCCGCCTCCACCTGCTCGCGCAGCATCGATTGGCGGCTTTGCTCATCGGCCCGCAGCTCGGCCTCGAGGGCATCGCGGCGCTCCTGCAAACCATGGAGCTGGTCGTATTCGAGGCGGGCCGCCTCCTCCAGATCCCCCTCCCGTTCGGCCTCGGCAATGGCGTGGCGAAGGTCTTCGTCCTGCTGGAGCAAGCTGCGCAGCTCCGCCAGGCGCTCCCGCTCCACCTGCCAGCGGGCCTGCAACTGGTGCAGCCCATCGGTGGCTTGCCGGCGCCGCTCCTGGAGTTGCACCCGCTCCGCCTCGGGGGCCGCCTCCGCCGAGAGGAGGGCCAATTCCACCCGCCGCAGCTCCGCTTCCGCTGTTTCTATTAACTGGGGTTTGGAGGTGGCCTCCATGCGCAGGTTGGCCGCAGCCTGGTCCACCAAATCGATGGCCGAATCCGGCAGACAGCGGTCGGTGATGTAGCGATCGGCAAGCCGCGCTGCTGCCACCAGGGCCTGGTCGGTGATCGCCACGCCGTGGTGCAGCTCATAGCGCTCCTTCAGGCCCCGCAAGATCTCCACACTGGTGTCGGGGCTGGGCTCCTTCACCAACACCTGCTGGAAGCGACGCTCAAAGGCCGGGTCCTTTTCAATCGTGCGGCGGTAGTCCTCGGGGGTGGTGGCGCCAATGCAGCGCAGATCCCCCCGGGCTAAAGCCGGTTTGAGCACACTGCTGGCATCGGCGCCGGAGCGTTCACTGGTGACCACGGTGTGCAGCTCATCGAGAAACAGCACCACACCCGCCACACCGGCCTGGGTTTCGGCGTCACGCACCTCCTGCAACACAGCGCGCAGGCGCTCCTCAAATTGGCCGCGGTACTTGGCGCCCGCAATCAGGGCCCCCAGATCCAGGGCCACCAGCCGAAGCCCCTTCAAGGCATCGGGCACTTCGCCACTGGCCATGCGCTGGGCGAGCAGCTCGGCCACGGCGGTTTTGCCCACACCGGGCTCGCCGATCAGCACGGGATTGTTCTTGCTGCGGCGGGAGAGCACCTGAATCAGCAGGCGAATTTCCTGCTCGCGGCCCACCACCGGATCCAGCTCACCGGCCCGGGCGGCGGCGGTGAGATCCCGGCCATAGGTGTCCAGGGCACTGGCTGGGGCGGGCTCCGCCTCTAGCCGAAAGGCGTCTTGGGGGGAGGCCGCCTGGCTGGCCTGGCCCATGGGCGGATCGGGGGCAGATTGGGGGTTCGGCTGAGAGTTCGGCTGGGGGTACGACTGAGGCTGCGGTGACGGCGACGGCGAAACAGCGCTGACCCGGCGGGCACTGGCCGGGGCCCCAGAGCCAGGGCCGCCCTGGGGGCTTTGGCCAACGGCGCTGAGCAGGGTGGCTTCGCTCAGACCCGCCCCTTGGAGCAGGGCAGCCCCGATCCGCGGTTCATCCAAAAGGGCCACCAACAAATGGGGGCAATCGAGCAGCCTCGAGCCCCAGGCCGCCCGGCGGCGATCCGCATCGTCGAGCAGATCTTCCAGGGCATCGCCGATGTAGAGGTCTGGCGCGGAGCTGGTGGGCTGGTCAGCGCAGAAGGCCTCGAGCCGATCCAAGAGGCGATCGGTATCGATCGGCCAGGCCTCGATCCAGGGGCCAAAGCGGGGATCCACCAGCAGGGTCTGCAGCAGATGCTCCACATCCATGGCGCCATGGCGCCATCGGCGGGCCGTGTCCTGGGAAGCCAGAAGCAGGTCCCAGGCGTCATCGCTGAAACGCCCAGGGTCACTGGTCAGGCTGGCTGGGCCCTGGGCCCGCTCGACTGGCTCAAACACCATGGGTTGGGGCCCTCAAGCTCCTGGAGAGCGCTGGATCAGCTCCACCTTGTAGCCATCGGGATCTTCCACAAAGGCAATCACGGTGCTGCCGTGCTTCATCGGTCCGGGTGGCCGCACCACCCGGCCCCCCTTGGCCGCCATGGCCTCGCAGGTGGCGTGGATGTCCTCCACCCCAAGGGCAATGTGGCCATAGCCGGTGCCGATCTCATAGCTGCTGGTATCCCAGTTATGGGTGAGCTCCAGCACCGCGGTGTCGCTCTCGTCGCCGTAGCCCACAAAGGCCAGGGTGAAGCGGCCGTCGGGGTAGTCCTTGCGGCGCAGCAGTCGCATCCCAAGCACATCGGTATAAAACGCCAGGGAGCGCTCCAGATCCCCCACCCGGAGCATGGTGTGCAGCAGGCGCATCAGCAGTCAGGGCCCCGGGCTTATCCAGCCATTCTGGCCAGGAAGACAACCAGCGGTGCCCGTTGGCACAAAAGGGGGGGCGGGGGCGACCCATAAGATCCCCTTCAAGACAGCTGCATGGCGCGCCTTCGTGATCGACTCCCTCGACCTTGTGATCGACACCGTCGTGGCCCGCGAGGTACTCGATTCCCGCGGCACCCCCACCGTTGAAGCCGAAGTGTTGCTGGAAGGCGGCGCCAGCGGCCGGGCGATTGTGCCCAGCGGCGCCAGCACCGGTGCCCATGAAGCCCACGAATTGCGCGACGGCGGCAGCCGCTATTTCGGCAAGGGTGTGACCCAGGCCGTGAACAACATCGAAGAGCGGATCGCGCCGGCCCTCTGTGGCCTGAGCGCCCTCGATCAGGGCGCCGTGGATGGGGCCATGGCCGAACTCGATGGCAGCGACAACAAATCCAGCCTTGGCGCCAACGCGGTACTGGCGGTGAGCCTGGCCACGGCCCGGGCAGCCGCCAACGGCGTGGGCCTGCCCCTCTACCGCTACCTGGGGGGGCCGATGGCCACCCTGCTGCCGGTGCCGTTGATGAACGTGATCAACGGCGGCGCCCATGCCTCCAACAACATGGATTTCCAGGAATTCATGCTCGTGCCCCACGGCGCCAGCAGCTTCCGCGAAGCCCTGCGCATGGGCGCTGAGGTGTTCCACACCCTGAAAGGGTTGCTCCACAGCCAAGGGCTCTCCACCTCGGTGGGTGATGAGGGCGGCTTTGCCCCCAACCTGGCGAGCAACGATGCCGCCGGCGAGCTGCTGGTGCAGGCGATTGAGAAGGCGGGCTATCGCCCGGGCGATCAGATTTCCCTGGCCCTGGATGTGGCGAGCACCGAGTTCTACAAAGACGGCCGCTACAACTTCGACGGCGGCAGCTACTCCAGCGCCGAGATGGTGGAAGAGCTGGCCAAGCTGGTGAGCCGCTTCCCGATCGTGTCGATTGAGGATGGCGTGGCCGAAGACGACTGGGATGGCTGGGCCCTGCTCACCCAAAAGCTGGGCAGCACGGTGCAACTGGTGGGCGACGACCTGTTTGTAACCAACACCGCCCGCCTCCAGCGCGGCATTGATCTGGGCGTAGCCAATTCGATCCTGATCAAGGTGAACCAGATCGGATCGCTCACCGAAACCCTGCAGGCGATCGATCTGGCAGGCCGCGCCGGTTACACCAGCGTGATCAGCCATCGCTCCGGCGAAACCGAAGACACCACCATCGCCGACCTGGCGGTGGCCACCCGCGCCGGCCAGATCAAAACCGGCTCCCTCAGCCGCTCCGATCGGGTGGCCAAGTACAACCAGCTGCTGCGCATTGAGGATGAACTGGGTAGCCAGGCCATCTACGCCGGTGCCGAAGACCGCGGCCCCCGCGGCAAGGCCTAGTTACCGGCCACTTAGCAGCTTTAGCCCTGCTGACCGGAGTCGGCTGCCACAGCGTCAGTGGATCGGCGCAGGCACCACCTGTCGGGGCTGGTCCCTTCCACTGGACGTCGTCATACAGCAATACATACCGAGCCAACGGCGACCCCTATCCCTGTCGGGCCATCGCCGATGGGGATGGGCTCTACGCAAACATCCCATCCGTGCGGAAGTTAAATAGGCGCAGCGTGCTGCAAAACACTACGCATGGTGCGCCCAAGCAATGGCT